>JAFEAS010000222.1:0-5586 GCA_018266315.1 Chloroflexi bacterium SZAS-1
TTGGTGGCATCTTTCATGGCTGCCAGCTTGGCCCCCTGCATCGAACCCGAGCGGTCGAGCACCAGGCAGAAGTTCAGCGGCACGCTCTCGGTTGTGGCGGCGGGTTGCGCCTCAATCAGCAGATAGGCGGCTTGCGGGCTATTCCCGGCGGGCAGCGGCGCGCGGCCCCAGGTGCATGTGAGTGTTACAGTATTGGCCATGGGTTTATCTCCTCACACATCGTGTGTTGCTTACCATCCCATTATTGGTTATTGGCTTGACGTCGGCGTAACGCATGAAGTTGCATTTAGCCGCTGGTTGTGTTATTGAATGCGCCCGCCATAAAGCCGATCGCGCAGCAGAGCAGCAGCGTTGCTGTGCCGGTAGCAATGCCGATCGCCGCGTGCTTGCGGCCATAGAGCGTAAATGGTGTGTTGGTTTGCAGCAGCGCCAGCACGCCAAGAATAACGCCAACTGGCCCGCCAAGGAGCGGGAGAAATGCCAGAATATAGCCCAACCCGGCCAGGCTATTACTGCTGCTGCCTGTTGCCGAGGCGATACCGACCAGCACCGTCGCGAGTGCCATCAGCGCAACACTCACGAGGCCAACCCAGCGCGCGGTGTTTGCCAGACGCGTTGTAGCTGGCTGGCTACCCGCTTCAACAAATGGCTGTGAGCCGGGCCGGGTAAATGGCTGCGACCCGGGCTGCACAAATGGTTCGGAGGCGGGCCGGGCATACGTAGTGTGCTGTGCGATAATCTCGGGGCCAGTGCCTGCTGGTGTGGTTACGGCGCTGAGCACGGCCTGACGGAAGGCCGCCATATCGGGGAAGCGTAGCGCTGGCTCGCTTTCGGTGGCGCGCACCAGGGCGTCGGAAAGGGCGAGCGAAATAGCAGGGTTGAGTTGGCGCGCGCGCGGCAGGCGGAAGGGCGTGAGCGTTGGGTCGTTGCCGGTGAGCAGCTGGTGCAGCAGTACGCCCATGGCATAAATATCGGCGCGGCCATCGGTTTGCCCACGGCCATATTGCTCAGGCGCGCTATAGCCCACCGTACCAAACGCCTGCGTATCCTGTGCCTGGCCGGGCTTGAATAGCCGCGCGATTCCAAAGTCGATCAGCTTGAGCTGGCCGTTTGGCGTTAGCATAATATTCGCTGGCTTCAGGTCGCGGAAGATAATCGGCGGGTTCTGGCCGTGCAAATATTCCAGCGCGTCCCACAGCTGGCGTGCCCATTCCAGCACACGCGCCTGTGGCTGCGGTAGGCCTTCGCGCATCAGGAAGCTGAGCAGAGTTTCGCCCGGCACGAATTCCATTACCAGGTACGCCTTGCCATCCTGCTCGAAGTGGTCGGTCACACGCGGCAGGTTGGGATGGTTCAGCCCGGCCAGCATCTCGGCTTCGTGGCGGAAGAGGTCGCGCGCTTGCTGGCGCTCGGCCGGGCTGGTCATTGCCGACTGGCTCATTTCCTTGATCGCCCAGGTAACGGTGCTCAGGCGGCGGTCGCTGGCGCGATACACCGCGCCCATTCCGCCCTGGCCTAGCCGCCCGGTGATGACATAGCGATCTTGCAGCACGGTTTGCTGGGGCAGCGCGCCGGTAGCCGGGCCTTCGCTGATGGGTACAGTGCCGTTCAGGCGGCGGCCGCACTCAGCGCAGAAGGGCTGACCATCGGGGTTTTCGTGTTGGCAGGTTGGGCAACGCATACGTTATTTACACTTATTGATTTCCGATTTGCAGATTGAAAGTGTAGCCGACGTACATCAAAAATCGTCAAGCGTACAGCTATTCCCCATAACTTTCAAAGCGAACGAGCACCGATGTGATGTTATCTTCGCCGCCATTGGTGTTGCCTGCCGCAATCAGCGCGTCGCAGGCCGCCTGTGGGTCGTCGTGCTTCTGAATAATCTCGTTCATCTGCGGGTCGCGGGTCATTTCCCACTGGCCGTCGCAGCAAAGGAAGAGCGCATCGCCGGGCTTCAGCCGCAGCGTGAACGTATCGATTTCGACATCGGGCTTGTCGCCGAGCGAGCGCAGCACGGCATTGCGCTGCGGGTGGGTGTAAATATCGTCCTCGGTGATCTGCCCCAGGTCGACCAGCCGCATCACCAGCGAGTGATCTTTGCTGATGCGCTTGAGCTGCCCATCACGTACATAATACGTGCGACTGTCGCCAACGTTGCCGATGACGGCGCGATCGCCGGCCGTGAGCGCCATAGTGATGGTGGTGCCCATGTCGTTGCCGCGCGCGCGGGCTTCGTTGAGCACGTACTGGTTGGCTTGCTGAATCGCCTTGCGTACAATTTCTTTCAGCTGGGCTTCGTCGTAGGGCGCGTCGGAATCGAGTGTGGGCGTGAGGTAGGCGCTTAGCACCACCTCGGTTGCGCCACGAATCGCTAGCCCGCTGGCAACTTCGCCCGCCGCGTGGCCGCCCATACCGTCGGCTACGATGAATAATCCCCACGAGCGGCCATTCGAGTTCTGCACGGTGCGCAGATCGAGCGTGAGCAGGCTATCTTCGTCGAGCTCGCGCACCATACCCGCGTGCGATGCCGCGCCGATGCGTGTCCACAGCGGTTTGGGTTGGGTGCGCTCGGCGATCAGGTCGTCGAGGCGTTCGGCGAGCGCCTGGGCGTCGGTAATGCCATTGGTGCGCAATTCACGCAGCACATCGCCGAGGGCAGGCTGCTCGATAACCTCGGTAACGTTTTCTTCGTTCAGGCGGCGGGTTTTACGCTCGGTAGCGGTGAGCGCTTCGAGCAGCCCGGCCAGCGCGCGCAGATCGGTATTGCGGGCGTTCGTATCCTCGGGCGCGATGCGGTGCAGGCCAGCGGCGTTGCGCAGGCGCGGCGTTTCAGCCGCGGTCAGCTCGATGTCGTGCGGCTGTACCGTGCCAAGCGCCAGGCCAGCAGCATGTAAATTGCTGAGCAGGTGGGCCAGCCCGCGGCCAATATACAGCGCCTGAAGCTCATTTAGCGGCGTGTCTACCGGGGCGCGGCCACTATCATTTATCAGGGTAAGGGTAGCAGCGTCGGGCGCATCGCTGGCGTGTACCTGATCCCAGATCGGCGGCAGCACCTCACGGATGGCGGCATCGGTGATGCTGGTGACAAGCGCGAGGCCGCTAGGTTCGCCGCTGTGCAGCTGCCCAAGGTAGTGGCGATCATCGAGGTTGGCACCGCACTCGGTGCAGAAACGCTCGTTGGCCTCGTTCGAGGTTGCCCCGCAGGCCCAGCAGCGCTTCCACGGCTGGCGATCGATGACCTCAACCTGCTCGCCATCCTGCGCCACAAGCTCGTAGCGCCCGGCGAACGGCATATTTGGCTGGCCTACGGTTGGCGGCTGGGTCGGTTCCATGTGTACTCCTTTATCCTGGCTGGTGCTGCTACTGGCAGCGTGCAGCGCAGATACTGGCTCCAGGTGAGAATACGCCAGGCTGTGCGTAAGAGTTGCAGCCAGCCAGGCATGATCGTCGGGTGAGGGGGCGATTGGCTGCCCCGGCGCGGTGCGCGGGTTGGCGGGGAGAGCAAGACGCTCGGCGCACTGAAAGCAGAAACGTGCGTCGGTTCGGTTTAACGCGCCACAGGCTGGGCAGATCGGCATTGAGCTTCTCGCTTCGGCGTGCAACGTGCGCCGGTTTACCCGTGCGCCGTGAGCGACGCAGCACCCTATGCGGTTTGCCGTTCGGCACGAACAATCACGACACTGATATTATCGCGCCCACCGCGCTCGTTGGCCAGCGCCACCAGCTGCTCGCAGGCACGGTTGGCATCGGTCTGGTTCAGGGCGATATTCGCCAGCTCTTCATCACGCACATGGTTGAACAGGCCATCGGAGCAGAGCAGCACCACGTCGCCTGGCTCAAGCTGTTCGGAAAGCGTATCGACCTCGACCGAAGGATCGGTGCCGATCGAGCGGTACAGGATGTTGCGCTGCGGGTGGGTGCGCGCCTGCTCGGCCGTGATCTGGCCGATATCGACCAGCCGCGCCACCAGGCTATGATCGGATGTCAGCTGGGCAGTGGTTGCGCCATCTTTCGTTACGCCGCCCGCATTCATCAGGTAGGCGCGCGAATCGCCCACCGAGGCAACGTGCAGCCGGTCACCGACGATCAGCGCAATGGTGAGCGTGGTGCCCATGCCCTGGCGATCTTCATCGTTGCGCGCTGCTTCATACACACGGCGGTTGGCGGCCTTCGCGGCGGCGCTCAGCAATGCCTGCCAGGCCGCGTCGTCGAGCGGGGCTTTGCCCTCAACCTCGTGCTGAATCTGGGCGCGCGTCACGTCGGCGGCGATTTTGCTGGCCTGCTCGCCCGCCTTTGCGCCGCCCATGCCATCGGCCACTAGGCACAGCCGGGCGGTGCCATTGCGCAGGCGAATCGTGCCGGTGTAGATCGAGTCCTGGTTGTTCTTGCGCACCCGCCCCTGGTCGGTACGTGCGGCAATGCTGAAACGCAGCGGCATGGCTGTCACCGTTATGGCTTCTTGTGCGGGCGGCGCGCCGAGTGGCGCGCCGCAACCCAGGCAATATTTCGCGCCTGCGCGGTTGCCCCGGCCACAGCGTGGGCAGCCAGCCTCATACGAGCGTAGTACCGGCAGGCGGGTGGTGATCCGAATTGTTTCGCGCCCCTGTGAGAGCTGTTTCGAGAGGCTGTGTAATACCTGCGACAGCTCTTCGATCGCCTCGGCGGCGCGCTCGCGGGTGGCAGTATCGGCGCTGCTCAGCTTGCTTTGCCACCAGGTTACGCCTGATTCTACCACGTTTATGAGTTCGTGTAGATTCAGCGATTCGCCGTTGAGCTTGATACGTTTGGGCGTGTGCAGCGCAACTTCTACTGGCGGCTCGGCCTCGTTGTGCAGCGGGGTAGCCTGGGCGCGGGCGGGCAGCGCACGGCCACACGCCGGGCAAAAACGTGCGCGCTGCGTAATAGGGGCACCGCAGAATGGGCAGACATTACTCATGAAGGTTCCGGCGCAGATCGGCCAATGCTGGTAAAAATTATAGGGTACAGCGCGCCGGAAGGCAAGCCGCGCATTACGCTCGTGCGTGTGGTGTGAGCAGGCGAGAATTCATACAGCGATGTCCTTATTGGCTGGTAATCGTTACGAAACAAACATCACTTGGGTTTAAGCTACCGCGGCCTGGACATTTCTACAGCAATGCGTCTGCAGCTACTGCAGCGTTATCCGCGTGATACAGACTGGCCCTCGGTCATATTATCGAATAGTAATATCCACAACACATATGTCTTTTTGATTCGATTTATCTGGTACTAGGCATTGTAATGCGAGCACCTGCCCATCTGAAGATAAACTCATAACACCATCGTCGCTTTCATAGGAGAAAAAACCAAAGAACTGCTTTGGAAATACGCTCAAGGTCTGTTGAGTATTTAGATCGGCAAGAAAGAGCTGTGCTTGCCCTGCTCCTAGTGAGGTAGTGCCTGTTTTTCCAAGGATGAGTAGCTGCTTGCTGTTAGGCATCCATATAACCCCTTTATTTAAGGTAAATGGCAGATTAAGCTGCGTATTATACCCATTCAATGTATCGATTATGGTGAACTCTATATTCCGAATTCTGCCACGCTCGCGTTCAATGGCGGTATTGAGCG
>JAFEAS010000222.1:5724-6963 GCA_018266315.1 Chloroflexi bacterium SZAS-1
GCCGCCAGACGAAGCGCGGGGTGAACCACGGGTCAAAAGCCAGGCCGAAGGAGCGTGGCGCGGCGTCGGCCGCCGTGCGCGCGATACTGGGGAGCGCCACCGGCGCGGCGCTTCCATCGGCGGCGAGCACCTGCGGCTGGCCGGGCTGCTGGGGCGTGAGGATGGTCATGCCACGCCGGTCGGGGGTAGGCACGACGAAGGGGTTTTCCAGTGCCGGTGCCAGCTCACGCATGCTGCCGTTGGCAGCGAAGAGCTGCAACGCTGCGCCAGTGAGCTTGTTGTTTTGATATCGGGGGGCTGCTACCGCGATGGCGTGCTGTTGGTCAATCCAATACGGGCGATTGAAGATTGTAGGAACGGTACCATATGGCGTCGTCGTACCAGAAGTGATATCTAATACTTCGAGCGCGACGGTGGACTCGGCCCGTGTGATTAAGAGCCGCTGATTATCGGGTAACCATTCAGCGACTTGCAGAAGGCCACCAGTCTGTACCACTCGCGGTTCAGTGAAATGGTACGCCGCCAGCGGCGGAGGTGCCCCAACGGGCGGGGCAGCCTGCGGCAGCGGGAAGGTGCAGCCGGGGATGGGTGTGGGCTGGGTTTGGTCGGCTGCGAGTGTCGGGAGCGGCGCTGGGGGTAGGGTTGCCGGGGGGCGTGCTGGCAGAGTAGGTGGCGCGCTTGGTTGCGGTGTGCAAGCCACCAGGCACACGGCCAGCAGCAGCACGGTGCGGATTGGAAGCTGGTGCGACATAACACGTTTGCTTTCGGTAAGAACGTTGGGCGTTGAGCTATTATACTATAGTGTGATGTTTCTGCAGCTACTGCAGCGTTATCCGCGTGATACAGATTGCGCCCTCGGTCAGGTTGGTTGGTTTGAGACACTGGAAGGCAAGGAGCTGCCCATCCGCAGAGAGACTGAGGAGGCCATCGCCGCCATGGTACTCGGACGTGCCGGTGAAAAACGCGGGCAATACGGCTACAAGTTGCCGGGTATGAAAATCGGCAAGGAAGAGGTGGGTTCTACGTTTTCCAGCCGATAGAGCATAGGTTTTCCCGATTGTAATGAATTGGCGTCCGTTTGGCAGCCACGCAAACCCATAACTTGAGCTAAATGGCGCTTCGAGCATGGTGCTACTGCCGTCGATTGTATCGATGATCATGATGTCTGTACTATAAATGTCGCCACGCACGCGTTCAATGGCGGTATTGAGCGCCAGGTAGCGGCCATCAGGACTCCAC
>JAFEAS010000223.1 GCA_018266315.1 Chloroflexi bacterium SZAS-1
CATTTCTCCGCTTTTATGTACACAGTAGAGGTAACATGTATCATAAAAAGCGGAGATGAAATTTGTGTGACTATGGAGTTGTGAAATAAAAATTGTGAGCATATGCGCCCCAGCCATACTGATTCAAAGCTTTGACCTTCCAGTGATATGTTCCCCCAACATCAGGACAGCTATATTTAAGATTGTTGCGCTGCTCGGCACATCCTTGGAGGCAGCGCTCACTAAGCTTCCTGCGCATTGCATACGCGCACACGATAGTAAAGCGCCCTAGGAACACCTTGACACAGTAGTGTCATTGGTGAGCTACTAACCGTACTATTGTTGGCTGGCGATACCCTTGCTACCGGGCTTGGCGGCAATGGCGAATCTAATATCTACTTATAGATAGAATGACGGTTTTTTAACCTGTACTATGGATTATCGAAACGGGTAATAAGTTCGCGCCCAAGCAAGCCCAATAATACTTCGTAGGGCGTACCTGCATTCTCAGGATGATGCTCAAAACGGGCGCGTTCGAAATACTGCACCGTATATTTCTGGCCGGTGTCCGGGCGCGTTGCCTCAAATGGTTCGGTGATGGGTAGCCCCATGAGCGGCAGGCCGCCAAGCTGCTGCCAGCGCGCGAGAAATGGTGGGCAGAGCGAGTGCCCGCTTTCGGGGAAAAAGCGACAGCCGGGAGGCGCATTGGGAACCTTTGGTTGCGCCTGCCAATCGACGCCAAAACGGCTGAGCAGCGCAACACCCAGCAAGCCAAGCTGCACCTCGTAGGGCGAGCCTGCGAACTCGGGGAAATACTCAAAACGGGCGCGCTCGAAGTACTGCACCACGCGCGGGCGACCACTCCCGGCTTCAGGCTCAATCAACTCTTCGGTGAGTGGGTAGCCGAAACCTGCCAGCCCGCCATTTGCTTCCCAAAAGCTGCGGAACGAGCCGCGTAGCGTGTGGCCAGTTTCGGGGAACAAGCGCGCATTTTGCGCGGCGGGTGGATCATATTCGACATACACCGGCGCACCTTGCTCATCCAGCGTCAAGTTCAGCACGCCATTTTCCGGAAAGATCAGGAAGCGCACCCGCCCGTTCCAGTGGCGCACCAGTGCTTCGCGGCAATTACATGGAATCGGCACGACCTGATTGCTCACGTCGGTGTTCCACAGCACATCAACCCGCCGCGTACCGCCAAAGCGATACCAGTATGTGCTCGGCATATCGCCGCGCCGCCCATCAGCCGGTACCTCGGTCAGCGACAGCCCACTCAGCTCATTCGTCATTGCGCGGTAGGCCAGAAAGCCGGGCTTACGCAGGTTGGGCGCATTCGGGTCGAGCGGGTAGGTGCGCCGCAACAGACCATAGTTCAGCTCGTGGTAGCTGTCGTTGTACACCGGCTGATCATAAGGCGCAGTTGGAATGGTGTCGTTGCGGAAATCGTACCAGAAGACCTTCTCAACATTGGGGGTCGCCAGCGCCATAATGTACAGCCGCGCGAGAAATTGGCCTTGCCGATCTTCGGGCACGCCCGGCCAGCCGCGATTCGTCGCCCAGCCGATTTCGGTGAGCCATACCGGCTTGGGGCCATAACGCGCAACCAACTCGTCGAGGCGGCGCATTTCTTCGGGGAAGGTTTCGGGGTGATCGCGGCGCAGCGGCTGCCCTTCCGGCGAATCAGGGCGGTACGGATGCACGGCAACAATATCGAAGTTGCCCCAGGCGCCAAGCTTCCCCAGCGCATCGAGATAATCGAAATAATCGTAGGTAGTTGGCGCAGGCGGCACACTCCACACCGAAGCAAGACCGCCCAGCACAATCGTCGCCTCAGGGTCGGCGGCCTTAGCCGCATCGTGCGCAACCCCGAGAATACGGGCGTAATCGCTGATCTCGTACAGGCCGCTCGAATAGCCCGAGCCAGTCAGGTTCGGCTCATTCCAGATTTCCCAGTGCTTCACCTGCCCACTACGACCATAGCGTGCCACCGTTTGGTACACATAATCGCCCCAATCTTTGATCCAGGCATCGAGCGGCGGCGCTTGGCCTTTGAACCAGGCCGGGTTGTAATCGAGCAACCCCAGGATATGGATTCCCGCGCTCGCCTGCGCGCTAATGCTACGATCGTAATCGTAAAAGCCGCTGCCGTCACCATTCCAGAAGAACGGCCCACCGGGGTCGTGCTGCACCCGATCCCAAAAGATTTCTTCGCGCACCCACTGCACGCCCGCTTCGCGCAGCAGCCCAACATACTGGTCGATCTCGTCGGCGCGCACACGGTTGCCTATGGCAGTGACCATGCCAAACGGCGAACCTTTATCGCGGGCGGGCGGCTGGGCATGCACCACGGATACCCGCGATGGCACCATGCCTACCAAAAGAATAGCGAGCAGTATGAGCACGCTGATACGCTGCGCAATGGAAAGCGGCATAGTTCTTCCTTCCTCGAGTTGTAGTGGAGCGACGAATGTGTTTGGTACACGAACGCCAGCGCCGCGCTAGGTAGATCGTACCATAGGGGGTCAAGTGAGTGTTTGGCGGCATCTGAGAGCAAATGCTTGCTGCATCTCCCGCCTTATGGGGCAATATTGATAGTCAGGTGCTTTATTTTATATTCCAGAATATCTTCAAGTTAACAATCTAACGCGCCATAAATCACATCCAGCGTTAATAAACGAATAACTTTTGCTGCTCTGAATGCCTGATTCGTCTCATTACACCGTTAAATCATGCTCGGATTGCATATCCACGGCATCTTGCAAAACCCGTTCAAACAACGCCGCCGCTGCGGCGATCACAAGCGAACCGAACGTGATCAGGGCACCAATAAAAACACCACCCGCGCGATCATCGGAAGTGTTAAACATGATGAAGACTTCTGCTACCACAACAAACCCGATCAGGGCGATTGCACAGTATTTTATCGTCCGTAAAGCCTTTACGGCTGCGCGCGCGAATATTTTATTTTGCCTGGCATACCCCAACACCTTGAATGCTTGATAGAGCGCCACAAAAAACGGAATGGACCCGAGATAGGCATACGCCAAGAAAGGATCGTTGAAATAGATTTGGAAGGTTGTAGCGTGTGCATTGCGCCCCTCGATGTGCGGCTCCCAAAGCATAAGGGCAAGAGCAGCCATGCCGATGAGTATAACAACAAGCTGAAGAAAGAGTGCTGGAATGCGCTTCATATCTACCACCTCACACGGTCGGAGATCATCATATCCTACCATTGTCCGCTCTAGTTGAGGATATCGGTGTACACCTGGGCAATCTGGTGCGCCATTGCTGGTGCAGAAAAGCGCTGTTCGACGGTTGCGCGGCCAGCCTGCGCGAGGCACTGGCGTCGCTCTGGCGCGCGCAGCAATTGTTCGAGCACAGCCGCCAGTGCGGCGGGCTGTTGCGGCGGCACCAGCAGGCCATTGACGTTATGCGTCACGATTTCGCGAATACCACCGACTGCGGTTGCAACCACCGGTACCTGCGCCGCCATTGCTTCGAGCAGCACCCCTCCCAGCCCTTCGGCGCGCGTGGCAGGCAGCACCAGCACATCGAGCGACTGCATGAGCTGGGCAGTGTCTTCGACAAAGCCGCAGAATTCCACCTGCCCCACGATACCCAAGGTTGCAGCAAGCTGGGCAAGCTCGGCAGCAACATGTTCCTGCCCTGGCGAAGCGCCCCCCACCAATAGAACCCGGCTCTGCTGGCGTAATGCGGGCGGCAGCATCGCAAATGCGCGCAGCAAATCGCCCTGCCCTTTTTGCGGGTGTAAGCGCCCCACCAATCCAATCCGGAGCGGCACGGTTGGCGAATGAGCAGCGATGCGCGGCCCGAGCGGCAGGCCATCGTACACCACGCGCACCTGCCCGGTTCGGCCTTTCCCCGCAAACTGCGCGGCAACCGCCTGCGAAATACACACAATGCGCGCGGCATTCTGCAATGTAATCTGCACCAGGCCCGCTTTCATGCCGCCCATACGCGGCAATACCTCGCGGATATGCCATACATGCGGCACGCCTGCCAGCCGCGCCCCAAACGCGCCGGTGAGCACCGTCCACACATTGCTATGGACTAATGTTATGTCGTGCTGCAATATGGCACGGCGCAGCAACAATGCTGCTGGCAGCTGGCTTACGATAAACGGCGCGAGCCGCCACGAGCGAAAAATATGCCCCCAGAGGGTTTGAAGGTATGGTGCGGGGATGATCGGCACATCGAGCGCATGCAGGTGCGCCACCAGCGGGCCAGCGCCAGGCAGCGCAACCAGCGGTGTGTACTGGCTGCGGTCGAGCGCGCCCAGCAGATTAAGCAGGGCGCGGCTGGCACCATACAGATCGGCGGTGTGTTGCACATACAAGATGCGCTGCGGCATGGTATTACCCCTGTTGCGTGGCCTGGTGCACTACCGCGCGAATACTGCGCCGCCCCCACAGGTAGGCGGCCAGCCCGGCCCGGCCCAGGCTACACACCAGCAATACTTTCAGCGCCATAATGCGCAAGCGCGGGGCGGCATTAGGCAAGCCGCGCAGGACATAGCGCCGCGCTGCGGACAGCTGGCCGCCCATCATCAGCGCATTCCCGGCAAAGATCTGCGCGCTGCTGGTGGCCTGGCGCTGCAAGGCGCGCAATTCGGGCGGCAGCGTCGGGTCGGCAAAAAAGCGCTCGAACAGCGCCACGGTTTCGGGGGCAGCGCGCGCCTGCTGGGCAATGGTTTTGCTGCTGCTGTGTTCGCGAAACGCGGCCCAGCGCTGTGGTACATAGACGAGTGGGCCAAGCCGCCCTAGGCGCAGCCATAAATCCAGATCGAGCACCATATGCAGGCGGTCGTCGAGCCACCCGGCTTGCACAACCGCCGCCCGCCGCAAAAACGTGGCAGGCTGCGCTACTGGCGTTAGTCCGGTGCGCACCAGCTGCATATAATCGAACGGCGCGCTAGGATGCGATGCGAACGTGCGGCCCTGCTCATCGATATAATCGCAATCGCCGTACACGCCACTCGCGGCGGCATGCGCCTGAAGCTGCGCCACTGCCGCGCTCACCGCGCCCGGGCGATACAGATCATCAGCATTCAGCCAGGCGATGATGTCGCCGCTACCGCGCTTCCAGCCCTGGTTAATCGCATCGGCCTGCCCGCCATCGGGCGCCGATACCCAGGTCAGGCGCTCGCCATACCGGCGGAGAATGTCGAGCGTGCCGTCGGTCGAGCCGCCATCCATCACAATGTACTCAAGCGCCGGGTAGTCCTGCGCAAGCACGCTCGCAATCGTCTGCTCGATGAATGCGCCCTGGTTAAACGATGGCGTCACAATTGTCACGCGCGGCTGAACACCTAATATCGGCCAGCGCGGCGGCTCAGCGGCCATAACGTACCTTCCGAAACAGGTAGGCGCCAGTGTAGAACAGTCCGCGCCGCCAATCGCTGGCTGCGCGCCCCCAACGCCGGGCCGCGAGGTTGTGCCAGCCGCTGTGCCAGCATGCGCGCACCATTTCACCATAGAACAAGTTCGGCAGCATATTGCGCCCGTAGCGCCGCACCATACGCTCAATCTCATCGAGCCGCGCTAGCCCGCCGCTGGCAGTTTTCGTCTCAGGGTAAATACGGGCTTGCGCCAGCGGCGTAGCACTATAGCGCACTGCCGATTGGCGCGCCAGCCGGAGCCACAGATCGTAGTCCAGGCAATAGCGCAAACCCACATCCAGGCCACCTACGCGATCAAAGGCGGCGCGGCGGAAAAAGGTTGCGGGCTGCACAATAAAATCGAGGTGATGAAGCAAGCGCGCCAGGTCAAACGGCTCAACCTGAGGGCAGGGGCCAAGCACCGTGCCCGCCCGGTCGATGAACTCGGCATTGCCATACACCAGCGCAGCATTAGGGTGCGCTTCAAGTTCGGCCACGCCACGCGCCACCGCACCGGGCACATACAGATCATCGGCATTCAGCCATGCGACAATCGCGCCCTGGGTGCGGGCGATGCCCTTATTCACCGCATCGGCCTGGCCCTGATCTGGTTCCGAAATCCAGTTCAGGCGCGCGCCATAGCTGCGCAGCACATCGAGTGTGCCGTCGGTCGAGCCACCATCGACCACCAAATACTCAATCGCCGGGTAATCCTGGGTCAACACTGAATCGATCGTGGCGGCAATAAATTCGCCCTGATTGAATGAAGGGGTAATAATCGAAACGAGCGGCAAAGCAGCAGCCATACCGCTGCGCTCTACTGTTCGCCGGGTGGCACACGTGCCGCCCATGCGTTCGACCACGCCACCGCCCGGCGAATACCCTCGGCCAGCGGCACCTGCGGCTGGTAATCTAGCAATTCAACGGCGCGGCTAATATCGGCAATATAGCGCGATACCTCGCCAACGCGCTTGGCAGGCTCGACAGTAATATGCGCCGCAACCTGCAATGCTTCAGCGATCAGCTCGGCCATGCGCACTAGCGTATTGCCCTGCCCATAGGCCAGGTTAATCGTCTGGTTCTGCACGCGCCCGTCGAGCAGGCGCTCGATGCCAGCGCGAATGCCGCTCACGCAATCATCGACATAGGTAAAATCAAGCATTTTTTCGCTACCATACACCGTTACCGGCAAACCCTGGCGCATGCGCTGGATGAACAGCGGAATCACGCGTTCCATCCGCTCAATATCGTTATCGTAGCGGCCATACACATTCGAGAAGCGAAACACAATATAGCGAACCCCATAGCAGCGCGCATAGGAATAGACCAGCGCTTCACCAGCGACTTTGCTCGCCGAGTAGGGGCTTTCGGTAAACGAAAAGTCGGCGTGCTGCTCTTCGGTGATATAGCGGTGAATATCGCCATACACCTCGCGCGAGGAAGAAAAGATCAGGGGGACACGATTGTGACGGCAGTATTCCAGCACATTAAATGTAAGTGCGATATTTTCCATCGCGCGGTGCGGAAACTGCACTAGCTCGTGAACTTTGGCATTCGCCGCCAGGTGTACCACTAGATCGACCTGCGGGTAGGGCACGCTGCCGATGCCGCCCGCGAAATCGCGGTATGGTGCCGCCAGGTCTTGCAGCAGCGTGGGGATGCGCTCCGTCCAGGGATTCATGCGCTTATCGACGCCAAATACCTGATGCCCTGCATCGAGCAGCTGCAACGCAAGGTTAGTGCCAATCTGGCCGCTGGAACCGGTGATGAGGATGTGCACTGTTAATACCCCAACCTATTACACAATTCATCAAGGAGATGCCTCAACGTGAAGATCCTTGACCCCGAGGATTAAAGGGCGAGTATCACCTTGAGCTGTAGTGGCAATCGTTGGCATATCAAGCGGTGTGATCGATATCGAATTGCTACCAGCTACGACAGGGATAGGAATAGCGTGTATGCCCGATTCAAGAATAATATTCTGTATATTTTTTCCATTTACAGTGACTTTGATTTTTCGTTTACTAACTCCCGGCACGCTTGGGCCAAGTATAAAATCTGCAACTACATTGGCGGTGCCTGCTCGGCTTGCAAAAACTTGAATGGTCGTATCGCCTTGCCCTATCCAAAAAAACGGGTGGCCCTGTAATTGTTCTAATCCATTGGGATTCACAACACTACTTATCGAAACTCGCGTGGCAGTATCTCTGCCTTTTGCAAACAAAAGGCCAGTTTCGTTAGCTAACACAAGGTGCCAATCGGATGAAGTACCTATCAGCGAACTCAAAATCGGAGAAATATCTTGATAAAATACGGCATGCTCGTGTGCCCGCAGAAAATCTTTATCATATGTCTTAAAAGTAGTTACCTGCCAGCTTTTATCAGCCACATCTATTGACTTGGGCAAAGTAACATGCCAGAGTTGCAGATTAGTCAACATCTCTTCTG
>JAFEAS010000224.1 GCA_018266315.1 Chloroflexi bacterium SZAS-1
CTAACCATCGCCACAGCGTCAATTGCCACCGAAATTATTTTTGTGGACGATAGTGACGACAATACCCCCGCCATTATTGACGCGGCACGAACGACCGCCGCCACCCATATTACTTTAATACACCGCCAACCATCGCAGCGCGCAGGCGGCCTGGGCAGTGCCGTGGTAGCCGGATTTCATGCGGCGCGCGGTACCTATGTGTGCGTGATGGACGCAGATATGCAGCATCCACCGGCACTTGTGCCCGACATGCTCACAGAGCTGCATAACAGCGGTGCCGACATAGTCGTAGCGAGCCGGTATTGGCAGGGTGGCACAGCCAGCGGCTTAAACCGCCCTCGCACGCTGGTATCACGCATGTCGGCCAATGCCGCGCGCCTGCTGTTTCCCGGCCAGCTGCGCCAGGTCACCGACCCAATGAGCGGCTTCTTTTTAGTGCGGAAGGCAGCGCTGAATCTCAATGAGTTGCACCCCCGGGGGTTCAAGATCTTGCTTGAGATTCTGGTGCGCAGCCCACACCTTCAAATTGCCGAGATCGGATTCCAATTTGGCCAGCGCCACACAGGGAGTAGTAAAGCTTCGCTGCAAGAGGGAATGGGCTACCTCAGCCACCTGGCGCAGCTACGTTTCGGTAGTGGCTTCGTGCAGTTTATGATGTTCCTCCTGGTAGGGCTTTCGGGCCTGGTAGTGAACACCCTGGCGCTCGCATTTACCACCGAAGTGTTAGGGCTGTACTACCTCGTTTCCGCTATTGTAGCCACCGAGGTTTCAACCCTGTGGAATTTCCAGCTCAGCGAGCGTTGGGTTTTTGGCAAAGCAGAACAGCGTACAGGTACTTTGTGGCGCTTGCTCATGTTCTTCGCTATGAACAATGCCGCGCTGTTGTTGCGCGGGCCAATGATCTACCTGCTTACCGACAAGCTTGGCCTGTACTATGTCGCCTCGAACCTGGTATCGCTTGTCGCCCTGACCGTGTTGCGCTACGCCGTAGCCGATCGGGTAATCTGGGGCCGCGCTAAGTCGCGTAGTTTTGTTCCCCCTTCACACAGCTACGACATCCACGGCGTTATTAGTGTGCTTTCCGAGGTTGCGCTTCCCGAGCTTGAGCAGTTCCGCGTAGAAACACTGGACACACCACCCACAATCCGGGTACACATCGGCCCGGTCAAAACGAAAGCACCGGCTGCGGCGGGCGATGGAACCCGCCGCATCCTTTATGATGAAGGGCTGGGCGTATTAGGTTTTGGTATCGATGTCACACTGGGCAACACCATCGATGTGCTCGCCTCGCCCTTACTGCGCTGGTCGCCACATGTTCTTTATACCAATGTCGTCGAGCCAATCTTACGCTGGACATTTGTCGAAAAGGGCTATGCGCTTGTTCACGGCGCGTGCATCAGCTTCGGCGAGCGCGCTTATATGGTAACGGCGCGTACCGACACCGGGAAAACCACCACGATCCTGCGGCTGCTCGATCGGCAGCGCCGTACCAGCGACACCGGCGCATTCCTCTCGGATGACCTGACGCTGGTGACACCGACGGGTGAGGTGCTGACCTACCCCAAGCCAATGACAATCAGCCACCATACAGTTGCAGCGATCAATACCCCGCGACTGGCTCGGTTCGAACGGCTAACCCTGCCACTCCAGAGTCGTCTGCACTCGCGTGAAGGGCGGCAGTTCGCCTTCTGGCTTACCAGCACACACCTGCCCGTCGCCACAATCAACACCATTGTGCAGCTGCTGGTGCCGCCGCCGAAGTACCACGTACAGCAGCTGGTGCCGCATGCACGCGTGCGCCAGCAGGCGAAGCTTGCCGGGTTGATCATTATTCAGCGTGGTGGCGTGGGTGAAGAGCAGCTTGCCGAACAGGAAGGACTCGATATTCTACTGGCGAACTGCGAAGATGCGTATGGCTTCCCACCCTATGATGTGATCAAAACAACCCTGCACAGTGCCCAGGATGTTGATCTGCGCACTATCGAGCGCCAAATCATTGCCCAGGCGCTCCACAGCCTGCCCACAACACTGCTGCGCAGCAACACCATGGACTGGTCGCAGCGTATCCCGCTACTGGTCGATGCCCCCAGCTCACGTGAAGTTTGGGTACCTCAAGAGCGGGCCGTGGGTGAGGTTCATGGCCTAACGACCAAGGTTCGCGCTGCTTAAACTGACACACGGTCGGTGGATGCGTATCCAAACACATCCACCGGCTCATCCTAAACGAGAAATGCAGTAGGTGTATGGCGAAAGATTACCCTTCGAAACGAGCCACCTGGGTACCACTACCCTGGGCTAATACGCCCGCGCCCTTGCTTGAACGATGGCGCTGGGTGGCATTCGAACGGCGCGTAGGGCTCAGCCGCGTGCTGCTAGCGCTCGCGATTGGAATTGGGGCATTTTTACGCTTCTGGGCGCTCAACAGCATTGGCTACAATAGCGACGAGGCCGTGTACGCCGGGCAGGGCGCGGCAATTGCCGCTGATGCAACACTCAAAGAAATCTTCCCAATTTTTCGTGCCCACCCACTGCTCTTTCAGTTTGTGCTGGCGATCTGTTTCCGCTTCTTCGGTGTGAATGACCTGCTGGGCCGCTGTATGTCGGTGCTATTTGGGCTGGCAACGATCTATATTATCTACCAGCTAGGAACGCTACTGTATGGCCGCAAGGTCGGGCTATTGGCGGCGCTTTTGCTGGCAGCCATGCCCTACCATGTGATTGTAACGCGCCAGGTACTGCTCGATGGCCCAATGGTGCTGTTCGCCACGCTGACGCTCTATTTGCTGGCACGCTTCGCAACGACGCAACGCCCGGCCTGGCTCTACGCCGTGGGCGCAGGCATGGGCCTGACATTCCTCACGAAAGAAACGGGCTTAGTGCTGTTGGGCGCGATCTACGCTTTCCTGTCGCTCAGCCCGCGTATTCGTGTGCGCATCCGCGATCTCATCATTTCAACGGGATGCCTGGCGGCGGTGATGGCTCCACACTTCCTGGCCCTTTCGCTGGTGGGCCGCACCAAAACCGCCCAGCAGTTTTTGCTCTGGCAACTGTTCCGCCGCCCCAACCACGATGCCGACTTCTATGCCTCGACGGTGCCAGCAGCAATTGGCCCACTGGTGATATTGGCTGCATTCCTCGGCTTGTGGCTGCTACGCCACCAACGTAGCTGGCGTGAAACATTGCTTTTGGCCTGGGTGCTGGTGCCAACCGTCTTCTTTCAGCTGTGGCCGGTGAAGGGCTTTCAATATTTGCTCCCGGCGGCACCGGCCCTGGCAGTACTGGCCGCACGCACAGTGATGCGCTATACACCCGGCCTGAGCGTGCCGGAAGAGCAAGCACCTGACCGACCCGCACGAGCGGTACGATTACCCTGGCTCAGGCAGCATATGCGCGGGCTAGCGACTCGGGTGCATGCGTGGGCGCTGCACTTCTTACAGCCTTGGCGACCAATGGTACGACCATTAGCGGCTACAGTGCTGGTTGGCTCGCTAGTAATCACGAGCTGGTGGCAGATCAATTTCGTCATTTCCGACGAGTTTTTCGCCGGCACAGGCGGCATCCCTGGCGGGCGCGAAGCGGGCGAATGGGTTCACGATCATGTGCCCGAAGGCGCACGTCTGGTGGCAATTGGCCCTTCGATGGCGAATATCATTCAGTTCTATGGGCATCGCCGCGCCTACGGCCTTTCGGTTAGCACCAACCCGCTGCACCGCAACCCAGTTTACGAGCCAGTGGTCAACCCCGATAAGCGCATCCGCGAGGGCGACCTGCAGTATTTTGTGTACGACGTGTTTTCAGAAGCCCGAACCACACATTTCACGGCATCGCTGATGCGCTATGTGCGCCGCTACCACGGCCGGGTAGTACACACCGAATCGGTGCCGGTGACCATGCCCGATGGCAGCACTATGCTCAAGCCAATTATTATCATCTACGAGGTGCACCCATGACCCACCACCGCCGAATGACCTGGGGCCTCGGGGCGCCCATGCTGCTTGCGCTGGTGGTGCTGCCTGCCGTATCAGCGCAGGCCAGCGGCCCGACGCCAAGCACACCGATTCGCCATTTTGTGGTGCTTATGCAGGAAGGGCATAGCTTCGATAACTATTTTGGCACCTACCCGGGTGCCGATGGCCTGCCTGCCGATGTGTGCCTGCCAATCGATGTTAATAATGTTCAGAAAAAATCATCGTGTGTGCGGCCCTACCCGATTGGCGACCACTCGATCGAGAAGATGAGCCATACGGCGCAGGTATTCGCGCTCCAGCGCAACGATGGCCGCATGGACGGGTTTGTGGATGCCCTGCGCCGCCGGAACCAGGATGGCACCGTAGCGATGGGTTATTACACCGATGCCGACCTACCGTTTTACTGGAATCTTGCTGATGAGTATGTGCTGTTCGACCGCTTTTTTAGCAGCGCCGCCGCTGGTAATGTATGGAACCGCATGTTCTGGCTCAGCGCAACACCAGGCACATCGGCCTACCAGATTCCGGCTGGCGGTTACCTGAATGTGCCAACGATCTTCGATGCACTTGAGCAGCGCGGCGTGAGCTGGAAAGTATATATTCAAAACTATAACCCAGCGCTCACCTACCATGCCGCCCAGGACGATGGCACTATGCCCGCCCAGGTACAGCGGATGCCCCTGCTGGCGATGCCGCGCTTTGTGGATACCCCAGCGCTTTTCAAGCATATTGCTGGCATCGACCAGTATTTTGAGGATGTACGCACCGGCACACTACCAGCAGTAGCGTATGTGGTACCAACCAGCGCCAGCGAATACCCACCGGGCCGCCCGGAAAATGGGCAACGGTTCGCGCGCGGGCTGATTAACGCGCTGATGCAGAGCGATGCCTGGAACCATGCCGCGTTTGTGCTTACCTACGATGATTGGGGCGGCTGGTACGATCATGTGCCGCCACCGCAGGCCGATAGCTATGGCTACGGGTTTCGCGTGCCAACGCTGCTGGTAAGCCCGTATGCGCGGCGCGGCTATATCGATCATACGCAGCTCGATCATACCGCGCTGTTGAAGTTCATTACGGC
>JAFEAS010000225.1 GCA_018266315.1 Chloroflexi bacterium SZAS-1
CGCGCCCCCAGGTAGCACGGGTCTTCCATCCAAACCGCATCGCCCTCGTCGAGCAGCAGCCGCGCCGCCAGGTCGAGCGCCTGCTGCGAGCCACTGACAATCAACACCTGCTGTGCATCACAGTGAACCGCCCGCGCATCGCGCAAATATGCGGCAATCGCCTCGCGCAGTGGCCGCCAACCAGCCGGGTCGCCATAATTCAGCAGCTCACGCGGCGGCCTACGCCAGCGCCGGTCGAGCAGACGCCGCCAGATATCGAAAGGGAAGGCATCGAACGCGGGTTGGCCCGGCCTGAACGAAATCAGCGGTGTGGGGTTAGCAACATGCGGCAGCGCCGTGGTCAAGCGCGTGCCCCGTTGCGAAAGCTGATGCTCAGCCGCCGCCGGTTGACTGAGCACGGCGCCGCGTGGCGGCACACTCAGCAGCTCATCGGGTAGGGCGCGCGCCACATAGGTACCGGCGCCAACCCGCCCGGTAATGTAGCCCTCGGCCAGTAGTTGCGCATAGGCTTCGAGCACAGTATTACGCGAAATTGCCAGCTCGGCAGCCAGCGCCCGCGTAGCAGGCAAGCGCATGCCCCCAGCCAACCGGCCACCCAGAATCGCCTCGCGCAGTGCGTTATAGAGCTGGCGATGCAGCGGCAGCGATGCAGCCGGGTTCAGCGTGAGCAGATCAACTAGCATCGCTTGGCCTTTCCGCCGCGAAACCTTAGCACAGTGCATGCTTACGTCAACTAATGGTACTGCTACTGTAGCTAATATTGGCTCTTGTGTCAAACCAATAATCGGCTACGCTAGGAGCAGGTTTGCTTCAGCAATTAATCAGGAGAACCACGCATGACCATATACGAACACACGCCGCGCAACCAGGTGAAGCGCCACCCCGAGCGTGGTGCTTACGATGCCGCCACAATCTACCCAATTGTCGATGCCGCGCTGATCTGCCACGTTGGCTTTGTACTCGATGGTCAGCCATTTGTTATTCCAACCTTGCACGCGCGCCAGGGCGATACCATTCTGCTCCACGGGTCGCGCACTAGCCGCCTACTGCAGCACGCCCAGGCTGGCGGCGAGCTATGCATCACCGTCACGCTGCTCGATGGTATTGTGCTCGCGCGGGCCGTGTTCAGCCATTCAATCAACTATCGCTCGGCAGTGCTGTTTGGGCAGGGCCAGCCGATCGAAGATGCGGATGCCCAGATGGCCGCGCTCGAAGCATTTACCGAAAAGCTGATACCGGGCCGCTGGAACGATGCGCGCCTACCTTCACCAACTGAGATGCGGCAGACGGCAATTGTGGCGGTGCCGATTGCCAGCGCTTCGGCGAAAGTGCGCACTGGCCCGCCCAAGGACAGCGCCGCCGATCTTGAGCTACCCGTGTGGGCGGGGGTGCTCCCACTCCATCAGGCGGCTGGCACACCGATCGCCGATGCCCAGCTCGCGCCAAATATTCCGCTGCCAGCGTACTTGCGCAGCTATGGGCAGGAAGCGGAATAATACAAAATCCAGTTGAATACATGTATAGCATGCACAGCACATGACGCACGGCAAAGCCAAATACTATGTGCGTAGTGCGTAATACCACGAGCGAATTTGGTATAACACGGTATCGAAGGGGAAACGACTATGCAGGCATTTGAAGTAAACGAACTGCTTGCCCAGCAAGGCCAGGGCAGCCACGCCTACCTGGAGTTTTTGCGCGTACCGGCGCTCAGTGTCGGGCTGTATGTGCTGCCCGCTGGCGGTACCGACCCACAGCAGCCCCATAGCGAAGATGAGGTGTATTACATTGTGCGTGGGCGCGGGCAGATCATGGTGGCGGGCGAACACCGGCCTGTGCAGGCGGGCAGCGTTGTCTACGTACAAGCGCACGATGAACACCGCTTTCACGATATTACCGAAGACATGCACATTCTGGTATTCTTCGCGCCAGCCGAGTACACGCTAGCAGAGAGTAAGATCCAATGAAAGTCGAAACTGTGACGCCTGCCACCTTCGAGCAGGTGCTACCGCTTGTTGCCGCGTACCAGCGCTTTTACCAAGCCACGCCCGACGAAGCGCGCAACCGCGCTCATTTCAGCCAATTCCTGGCCGATCATCGCCGTGGCATTCAGTTTATTGCCTGGGACGAAGCGGACGTTGCGCTAGGTTTCGCAACACTCTATGTCGCACTTGGCTCGGTAACACCCGGCGAGTATTGCCTGATGAACGACCTCTATACTATTCCCGCAGCGCGTGGGCGTGGTGTTGGGCGGGCGCTTATTTTGCACTGCCTGGCCTATGCGCAAACGCGCGGCTTCAGTGGCATCGAGTGGCAAACCGCGCTCGATAACACAACCGCCCAGCGCCTCTACGATAGCCTGCCCACCGAACGCAGCGGCTGGTATACCTACACACTGGAAGCAAGCAAACTATAAGCTGAGGGTGGCGAAGACATCAACTAGAACTATGGAGCAGGGCAAGCGCCACATTCGCCGCCCAGGGCATAACCTTAAATTCTCCCTGTTCCAGCGCGCAGGCTACTTCGGAACGACTGAGCAGCAATAGCTCCTGCTCTTCGAGATCATCGGCATTGATGGGTGCCACCACACGCGCACCCCGCGCAAGAAACAGGTGCCCGCGACCAGCCCCGCGGTTACCATCAACCGCATAGCGCCCTAGCGAAATCCAATTGTCAGCAGCATAGCCGGTCTCTTCCAGCAGTTCGCGCTGGGCGGCAGCCAGGGGGTCTTCGCCCGGCTCAAGGTAGCCGCCCACCGGCGCAAGCGAAGTACCTTCCACGGCGTACTTAGTCTGACGAAATACGAGCCACATGCCAGCTTCGGTCACGGCAACCACATTCACGAAATCGGGTGTCACTAGCCAGGCCCAATCCTCAATTACGCGGCCATCGGGCAGCTCAACCGTGTGGTTCTCAACCGTAAGGTAGGGCGGCTGGTGCAACACCACCTGGCGCGCACGAATTTTCCAGGGTTGCATATCGTGCATCTCTCACACCGCTGCCCGCATCAGGCAGCAAACACGCGGTAATTCAGCATTGGAAAGGGATTATCCCACTCTTCAATCTTTTCTAGAAACGTTCGTTCCTCATCGGATAGTTCGGCCATCTGCGCCATGTGGCAAAGCCGTTTGCAGCGGCGCAGGTGCTCCATTGGCCGCTCTAGCGCAGCTTCGCCAGGGCTTTCCGCCAGCTGAACAATCCAATCGCTGGATTGCGCCAGCAGCAACTCGCGCACGGCCTGTGCCAGTACCCGGTCGCGCTCGCCCTCGGCGTTTGGGTAGCGCTGCACCAACATGGCTAGCTGTTCCGCAACCTCGGCCAGAATCCATTGCAAGCGCCGCGCCGCAGGCAACGACCACAAGTGGTGATATGCGTCGGCGGCCCACGAACCATCGCGCAGTGTTACCCCGAAGCGTGGGCGCACCGTGCCAAGATATGCCGAAAAGGTGGTGAGTGCGACGCGCGGCTGCGTATTAAACGCTTCAATCATTGCACGCAGCCAGGTTGGCCCTTCAAACCAACCGCACCCGAGCACATCCATATCAAGCGGCACCACAGCGATGCCGGGCCGATCGTGCTGCATCCGAAATTGTTCCAGCTCGGCAGCGATGAAGCTGCTAAAATGCACGGCGTGCTCCTGGGCGCGTCGAAACGCGTCGTAGGGATCGTATAGCTCGGTTGCGGTAGCCGCAAGACCGGTGCGCCACAACGCCAACCCCGAATGTTGCTCGCGCCGCGCTGCACGATACAGCGGGTCGCCCACATACCCAAGCTCGGGTGCCATTACCTGGGTCGCGGCTTCGGGATCGCGCACGAGTACGGCCAGCTGGCGCGCAGCCAGCCAGCGCGGGCGCAGGTAGGGCACATTGGTATGAGCCACACTTGAAGGATCGACGATCAGGTAGTTCAGGCCGCTTGGGCGCACCAACGGTTCGAGCGCTGGCGTATACCCACATTCAGGGAGCCAGAGGCCGCGCGGCGGGGTGCCTAGCAGCCGCGTTGTAGCCAGTGCGCCAACGTCGATCTGGGCGCGCCGCGCCGCCGCCGACTCAAGCAGCGGTAGGTAGGCATGGGTTGCGGCCCCGCTCAGCGGCTCGGCGACACCTTCGGCGCACAGCTCGCGCAAGGCAGCCACCAGATTGCGATTATAGCGCCCCTGAAAACTTTTGAGCAGGCCATAACCCCATTCCAGGTAAAAACGCGCTAAATAGGCGCGATGTTGCTCGCCCGATTGCTGCCACTGGTTCATCGCCACAGTAATCTGTTCGAGCCGCCGCTCCATCCATACAAAGCAGTGCTTCTGTACTACATTGTCGGCCAGCTGCTCAAGCAACAGGGGTGAATAAGCCAGGCCAACATACGGGCGAATCCCTAATTCACGAAGATCGTACAGTGCGTTCAGGATTGGAATAATCGACTGAACGATCGCTTCGTGCAGCTGGTCTTCACCAGTAGGCTCACGCCCAGCCGCGCGCCTATAGGGCACATGGCCGGTTAAAATAATTGCGAGGTACCCATTCATGATCTGTTAACTACAGGACTTACGCGATGGCTCGTGTGGCTAACCGATTCTGTCTGCGGCAGCAAGGTACTTGCCTTCTTTTGTGCATCGATTTTGGCGCTCCGCGCCAAAATCGATGCACCTTAACCGTAACGTACCGCTCTGCCGAAGGCGAAAAGCGCCGACCGCGTAAGTCCTGTTAACTATAGAATACCGCCTGGCTGCGGCAAACCTTCAATCTTCTACTACCGATAAATCTTCATCGGAGGCACTGAACTCAAGCGGCACAGAATCGGCATGCCAATGCAGGCGATTCACTGGCTGCTGTGATGGCGAAACAATTTTCTGCAATGTACGCTCACGCGAAAGCACCTCGATCGTTACCTCGTTCGAGGTATATGCCAGTAGCGTAATGCCAACCAGCACCAGATAAAAACCGCCCACCGCTGTAAGCACAAGCCAGCCAGGTACCGGCCCCACCGAAGCATGGCAGGTAAATGCATCGGCACTGCAGCTAGACTGCGTAGCAGGATGTAACAACAGCTTCAGCAGCCAGGAAACGAGCAAGAATAAATAAACCGCCATATAGTGATCGCGCATACGGCGTTGTATCATCTTCCATAGCGACGCCTTAAAGTGCGGGAAACCCAGATCGCGCACTAGCAGTTCTTGCCAGGTATCGTTCACAGTAACGATATTATCCTGCAAGATCGGCGCAAGGTACTCGGTTTCGAGCAAGCGCAGCCAGCTGCCCCATAGGTCGTAATAGCGCGTGCGGCGCGCCTCAACCACCACAAACATAATCACAAACAGCATTACCAGCAGCAGCACCGCATGCGGGTGGGCTTCGTCGCTCAACGTAAAGCTTACCGCTGTGCCGCATGTCACAATTGCCCAGTTCGTCGGGTTATCGATGCGCACGCGCCATGTTCCGGCGCGATCCATAATTCCACGGTAAATATGGATTGTTGCAGCGACTGGCGGCGGGGCAGAAGAAGGGCGCAAGGCATAGCGGATCATGATCAGGCTCCTTTGTTCCTGCGCGGTGCCTTGCCATTATAGGCATGTCGTGCGTAGCCCGTCAAGCCTGCGCTACGCGTGCGCATGCCACTGCGAACTGCAATAGAGTATCATTTCGTCCCACAGCGGAACGCGACACAAGTACTATAGACGGCGTACCCTGAAGCGAGTATGATCAGTCTCACAAAACATTGATATGGACGAGGAGACCCTGGCATGACAACCCTGGTTGCCCCAGCTGATACACTAGCCGAATCACAGCGCTTGATGACGGCGCTTGAGCACCTTAATAGCGAGCTGCCGTTCGCCAGCACAATACTGGCGGTGCATCAGCCCACCCATCACGAACTGCAACAAACCCATGAGCGCAGCGAGCGTGCGGTGAATTTGTGGCGCGCGGCCCTCGCGCATCGGTGGGAATGCGAGGTAGCTGGGCGACGATTATATAAGCGCCTACTACGACAGATGATCGAACACTATGGCTCCGAACACGCCCCGGCCATACAGCTCATCTCGCGGAGTGGGGCCGAAGCTAACAGCTCACCAACCGAACTGCTGGCCGACTTACGCCGTCTGAATGCGGCCTTGAAAGTTGGCGAAACACCATTGTTCGGCACCGAGCCTCAGGCGGAAGTCGAACAGCACTGTACCGCGCTCGATCGCGCCATTCAGGCCGCAAATACCTATGAAACTGAGCGCCGCAATGCCGTACTTGAGCACCGAATGGCGCGCGAAGCTTACCGCCGCGTTCGCACTGATATTCACCGCCAGCTAGAAGCGCATTATGGCGAGCGTTTCCCGGCGGCGTTGAGCGAGGTATTTAGCGAATAAGCGCACGGCCCATGCCCCACAGATACAACCCACCAATTGCGCCCCTGGTAGCCGAAATCCTACCAGGGGCGCATTCGTATCTGCGCTATTCGGAAGCGATCGCGGGAGCGCACTACCCAAAACGCCCGGTCACATAATCTTCAGTGCGCGGATCGCGAGGGCGCGTAAAAATCTGGTTCGTCGGGCCGAACTCTATCAGCTGGCCAGCGCGGGTTTCAGGATCCATCAGCATAAAAGCCGTTTCGTCCGAGGCGCGCGCAGCCTGCTGCATATTATGCGTCACAATTACAATTGTGTACTGTGTTCGCAGATCCATCATCAGTTCTTCCACCTTAAGGGTTGCAATCGGGTCAAGCGCCGAACATGGCTCGTCCATCAGCAACACATCGGGGTTTGTCGCTACTGCCCGCGCAATACACAGGCGCTGCTGC
>JAFEAS010000226.1:0-587 GCA_018266315.1 Chloroflexi bacterium SZAS-1
TCACCAGGATCGGCCAGCCGCCCGTAAACACCAGGTACAGCCCAACCAGCGCGGCCAGCCCAAAGGTGCCTATCATGGCGTTGCGCACGGTATCGGGCGCAATCAGGCCGCTTTGCGTCACGCGCACCGGCCCCAGGCGCTCAGCAGTATCGGCCCCTTTATGGAAATCGAAGTAGTCGTTGGCGAAATTCGTGCCGATCTGGATGAGCACCGACGCAACCAGTGCGGCGAGAAATGGCAGCAGGCGAAAACCCAGCTGATAGACCGCAGCGGTACCTACCAGCACCGGAACGATGGCGGCAGGCAGCGTGGGCGGGCGCGCCGCCATGACCCAGGCACGGAGCGGGCTGGGGCGCGCCGGTGTCGCTTGCACAGACATGAATTCACCTCAGAGCTGCAAAGAACCGAGAACCAAGAACTCAGAACCATCGGTAACTTCTTAGTTCTGAGTTCTTGGTTCTCAGGAATTACGGGAAGCGGCGGAATTTGCGGAAGTTCGGGCGGCGCTTTTCAAGAAATGCCTTCTTGCCTTCCTGCGCCTCTTCCGAGAGATAGTACAACAGCGTGGCATCACCCGCGAGCTGCTG
>JAFEAS010000226.1:691-1263 GCA_018266315.1 Chloroflexi bacterium SZAS-1
CCCATGGCGAGCGCCTGCTGGGCATTGTACTGGCGGCACAGGTACCAGATTTCGCGCGCCTTTTTATCGCCAACCATGCGCGCCAGCAGATTCGAGCCATAGCCGCCGTCGAAGCTGCCAACCTTGGGGCCAGTCTGGCCGAATATCGCATTCTCGGCAGCGATTGTGAGATCGCACACGACGTGCAGCACATGGCCACCGCCAATCGCGTAGCCCGCCACCACCGCAATCACGGGCTTGGGCAAAATGCGAATCAGGCGCTGCAGATCAAGCACGTTCAGGCGCGGCACTTTGTCTTTGCCGACATAGCCGCCATCGCCGCGCACGCTCTGGTCGCCGCCCGAGCAGAAAGCCTGCTCGCCCGCCCCGGTGAAGAGGATGACGCCAATGCTCTCGTCATCGCGGGCGCGCGAGAAGGCGTCGATGAGCTGCTCAACCGTTTCAGGGCGGAAGGCATTGCGCTTTTCGGGGCGGTTGATTGTGATTTTGGCGATGCCTTCGCCCGCCGCGTCGTGCTCGTAGATGATGTCGCTATATTCTTGGATGCGTTTCCATTCAATTGGCATTGGGGT
>JAFEAS010000226.1:1389-20200 GCA_018266315.1 Chloroflexi bacterium SZAS-1
TGCGCTCAAGAAATTACAACCAGCAAAATAAACACGATGCTGGTCAGGTACATACCTGCTGTTCAAGAAATACGGCCACGCGCTGCCCAAAGATCTCGGGCTGCTCAAGGTGAATGGCGTGCCCGGCCGCGGCGATAATTGCCAGATCGGCGCACGGCAGGGCAACGGCCATGTGCTGTGCAATCGCGCTGAACTTGGCGTCGAGCGCGCCCGCCAGCAGCAGGGTAGGGATAGTGAGCGTAGGCAACATATCCCACAGCGCGCGCTGGCGACCGGTGCCCATGCCGCGCAGGCTATTGGCCAGGCCCTGCGGGCGGTTGGCGAGCCGCTGGGTACGCTGGCGCGCGCGTAGCTCGGCAGGCAGCTCGGCCTGGCTGGCCCACAGCGGCAGCGCTTCCCAATGCGCGACAAACGCTTCAACGCCATCGCGCTCAATCGCAGCCGCCAGGGCGTCGTCGGCGGCGATGCGGGCGGCGCGCTCAGCGGGGCTGGCCAGGCCCGGCGACGCGCTTTCGAGGATGAGCGCGCGCACCCGGCCCGGTGCGGCTACGGCGAATTGCAGGGCCAGCCGCCCGCCGAGTGAGTAGCCGAGCAGATCAACGCGTGATATGCCCAGCACATCAAGTAGTCCCGCAATATCCTGAACGGCCTGCTCCATGGTATAGCGCGCAGGGTCGGCGGGCGCGACCGATTTCCCATGCCCAATCAGATCCTGCGCGATGCACTGGCGTTGCGGTGCAAGCTGCGCGGCCAGCCCGGCCCAGGTGGCGGCGCTGCCGGTAAAGCCGTGCAGCAAAAGCAGCGGGCGGCCTGCGCCGAACAGCACGGTGTGCAACGCAAGACCGTTTATTTCGAATGTACGCTCGGTGATATCCGCCATAATTACACTCAAAAAGAAAACAGCTGACACCGCTATCGCCGCATTCGTCTGTGTCAGCTGCATACGCCACTTGAATTGGCACAACTAAGCTTATGCACCCACCTGCCTGCCGATAAGGCTGGCGCCCTGTAACGCAGCGCTGACACGCGACCAGAACTCGCGGTGCAGCGCAACATTGCTGGCGCGTTCGGTTGGCACCTCAACGATATGCAGACCAGACGCGTGGATGCTCGCACCGACCGCGCCGCGGAAATCGCCCCAGCCAGTAACGCGAGTATAACGCGCGCCATACAGTTGAGCAAATGGCGCGAAGTCTAGCCCGGTTGGCGTGCCAAACAGCGTTTCGAAATGCTCGGGTTCGTTCGCTTGCGGCAGGAACGAAAAAATCCCGCCACCGTTGTTATTCAGCAGCACAATCGTGGCGTTGAGCTGGTGCAGCTTGGCAGCCAGCAGCCCATTTGAGTCGTGGTAGAACGAGAGATCGCCAATCACCAGCACGGTTGGCCCTGGCGCAGCCGCCGCTGCGCCCAGCGCGCTCGAAATCACCCCGTCGATGCCGTTCGCGCCGCGGTTGCCCAGCAGTCGCACGGCGCGCTCGCTGCCCGCGAAGAACGTATCGAGATCGCGGATGGGCATGCTGTTGCCCGCGTACAGCAGCGCGCCCTCGGGCAACAGGTCACGCAATTCGGCAAACACTTTGCCTTCGAAGAGGCCCGGTATGTCGCGCATATGCGCATCGATGGCGGCTCGAGTGGCGGCCTGCGCGCTTTGCCAGCTGCGCGCCCAGCCGCCGGTACGCTGCGGTGGGGCGTCAATCACGCCCACCAGTGCGTCACACAGCAGCCGCGCATCGGCATGAATAACCTCGGATGCGAGCAGCGTCGGCTCATTCCAGCCGCCATCGCCATCAATCAGCACCTGGCGCGCAGAGCTATGGCGCTGGAGGTAGAGCAGCAGCGGCTTGGCAACCGGCATCGCGCCGCAGCGCAGCACCAGCTCGGGGGCATACTGCTCGACGAAGGCACTATCGCGCAAAAACGCGTCGTAGCTATCGATGATCAGCGCGTGGTCGTGCGGGCCACAGCGCAAGCCCGAAAGCGGATCGGCCAGGATGGGGAAGCCGAGTGCTGCGGCGAGCTGCGTCATCGGCCCGGCCAGCGCCGGATCGTCCTGCGCGCCACAAATGATCAGGCCGCGCTCGGTGCCTGCGGCCAGCGCCGCCAGCTGCGCGACGGTTTCGGCGCTGGGGGCGCGCAACCCTGCGTTCACGCGCACATAGGGCGCACCAGCGGGGCGGGCAGCAGTGGCCTGGGCGGACAACGCCGGGTTCGGCAGCAGCGGCTCGCGGAACGGACAGTTAAGGTGTACCGGCCCGGCTGGCCCGCGCAGCGCCGTCGCAACCGCGCGCCCGGCGACGGTGCGTACATAGCGTAGCAGCTCGGGCGCGGCATCAGGCTCGGCCAGATCAACGAACCACTTGGCGTGCTTGCCAAACAGATCGATCTGGTCGATGGTTTGGGGTGCGCCAACATCGCGCAGCTCGTGTGGGCGATCGGCGGTCAGCACAATCAGGGGAATGCGTGCGTAAAACGCCTCAACCACCGCAGGCAGGAAGTTCGCCGCCGCCGTGCCCGAGGTACATACCAGCGCCACGGGCGCGCGCAGCACTTTCGCCATACCCAACGCAAAAAAGCCCGCCGAGCGCTCATCGATATGCATCCACAGCCGCGCACCAGGCTGGCGCGCAATTGTTAGCGCCAGCGGCGTTGAGCGCGAGCCGGGGGCAACGCAAAAATGTTGCACACCTGCGCGCACTAGCTCATCGACGAGCGCGCCGACCGTGGCCGAAAGGGCAGCTTGAGCGTCATTTGCAGACATATGCGTTCACTTATGTAATTTCAGGCACCGCCGCCCAATACCGAAAGCATTGGGCGCAGCTTCAGGCACGATTCGGCATACTCGCGCGCCGGGTCGGAACCGGCGACGATACCGCACCCGGCGAACAGCACCGCCTGTGCGCCACGTAGCAGCGCCGAACGAATGGCTACGGCAAACTCGCCCTCGCCGCGCGCATCCATCCACCCCACCGGCGACGCGTACCAGCCGCGATCCATGCCCTCGAATTCACGGATGAGTGCCATCGCTGGTTCGCGCGGCGTGCCACCCATTGCTGGCGTGGGGTGCAAGCGCTCAACCAGATCAAGGATGTTGCGCCCGCGCGAAACCCGGCCCACAATTGGCGTGAACAGGTGCTGGATGTTGCGCAGCTTCATCAGCGAGAGCGGGCCGGTCGAAAGCCGACCGCCACACACTTCTGCCAGGTTATCGCAAATTGCGCGCACCACGAATTCGTGCTCGGCGCGATCTTTTGGGCTGGCGAGCAGCTCTTCGCCCAACCGCGCATCTTCCTCGGGGGTTGCACCGCGCGCGATCGAGCCTGCCAGGCAGCTTGCGCGAACATTTTCGTGGCGCAGCCGCACCAGCCGCTCGGGCGAAGCGCCGAGAAAACAACGCTCGCCGCGCGCCACCGCAAACAGAAAGCAGTCGCTATATTGGGTGCGCAGCCGGGCCAGCACCCGGGCAGGGTTGAAGATCGTGCGGCCTTGCACGCGATACTGACGCGCCAGCACAACTTTCCCCAACTCGCCGCCGCTACGTAGCTGCTGCTCAACCTCACGAACAATTGCTTGCCAGGTTTCAGCAGCAGGCACATCCTCGCCCTGGCGGATACTGCCGCTCGGTGCCGCTGACAAATCGCCGGTGACATCAAACAGATCGTACAGGCGCAGCGCAACCTCGGTTTCGGCAGCCAGGGTGCTTTCGGGCGTTACGACCATATTGAGGGTCAGCCAGTTGGCACCATCAGCGCAGGTAAGCACGTAGCGCGGTAGCAGCAGCAAGCCATCGGGGAAACCGGCCCACAGCTCAGTGGTCGGGCGTACCGGGTCGAACGAAAAGCCGCCCATGAGGATTGGGCCAGTGCCGATTATTCCGAACGGATCATCGATCAATGCGCCCGCGCAGAGCTGCTCCCATGCGGCTGCGGCATCGGCAAAACGTGCGCGGCCTTCAGCTGTTACCGACCACGCGGTATCAACCCCGGCGAACGTCAGATCGCCGCCCGGAGTCGACCAGAACACGCGCTCGTCGGCCAGGCGGCCACCCTGATCGAAAAATGCCAGGGGATCGTGCTGTGGAGCGCGTAGCACCGCACTTACCAGCACCGACTGATTACGTTCGCGAGCAAGCTGTAAGCCTTCGGACAGCAAGGCCCTCAGCCGGTGCTCTTGTATCATAATTGCAGTATCGAGTATCATTCCCATGCCTTTCTAGGCAGATGTATAGCAATAATTGTACCAAAAATCACAACTTTTTCAAGCCTCGCTCTGCCGCACTACAATGGGGAAAAACCGTGGTTATATGCGCTACACGGCGTCGTTGAATATCACATGATGGATATGATCTTCCCAGGTGCCATTGATCTTCAAGTAGTTGCGGGCCAGCCCTTCCGCACTGAAGCCCAGGCGCTCGACAACGCGCCGCGAGCGCAGATTGTGCGGCATAACATTTGCCTCAATGCGGTGCAATAACAGCTCATCAAACGCATAGCTTATCGCGCAACGCAGAGCCTCGCTCATATACCCCTGGCCTTGTGCAGCAGCATCGAGCTTGTACCCCAGGTGGCACGATTGAAACGCACCCCGCACGATATTATTGAACGCCAGCTCGCCAATAATCGGCCCTTCTAGCGCATCGCGCCGCAGCAAGTATAGGCGCAAGCCACGGCCCTGCTGCCAGAGCATAGTATCGTCGTACAAGCGGGCACGCTGCACTTCTACGGTATAAAACTCATCAGGCGTCAACGGGTTCCACACCCGCCAAGGTTCGCGATTCCGCAGCTGGTACGCCAGCAATTCGCTGGCCCACGCCTCATCGAGCATCGTGAGCTGAAGGCGCTCAGTTTCAAGTACAATGGTAGTGCTCATGCAAACCTTTATCGTACGCTACGAACGTTATAAGCGATCGGGATGCAGTATAACACGGCACTTGACCATGCTCCACCCGTGCGGTAGAGTGAAACAGATGATCGTTGAAGCTGCGTACTATTTACAGCGGAATGAACATAGAACTCATACCCCCGGCGCTCAGCGCCTTAGCTGGCCTACCCTCGCTTTATGCCCAGTGCGCAGCTTCATTAGCGGCACAGGCGCAGCGTATCGCCGAGCGGGCAGCCCTGGCGGTGCCACGTTTGGGCACCTTGCGCCAGCTTGAAGAGCAGATTGGGCAGGGCGGTGGGCGAACAATTGCGCTGAGCGGGCTGCCCGGCAGCGGCCTGACCACGGTGCTCTGCACATTGGCGGCGCAACGCCCCTATGCCTTCTGGCTACCTGGCGACGATGCTGGGGCCGGGCTGGCAGCCTTGTGTGCGCAGGTTATTGCGCTTGGTGCGCTACAGCCTGCACTGCTACCACCTGCCGCCGGGTGCGATAGTTCCACGCTCGAACGGCTGCTAGCCGAAGCTGGTGACCAGCGGCTGAACGGCGAACCGCTCGTAGTGATCGTAGGCCGCCCACCCAGCGACCAGGATGCCCCACTGCCACCACATTGGCCCACGCACATTCCCCCAGGCATCGTACTCGTGCAAGCCACCGCGCCCGATGCGCCACTATCATTAGTACCGAACGCCACGATTCATCTTGGTGATGCGGCGTCGCAAGAGCTTACCGCAATTGCGCGCGTCGTAGGCAGCCAGCCCGAGCTCGCTACGGCGATTGCGGCGAAAGCAGACGGCTCGCCACTCTACGCCCGGCTCGCGGCAGAAATCTGCCAGCACAGTAAAGCGAAGCTCGCAAAGCTCCCAGCTGGACTAACTGCACTGCACGAGTACTGGTGGGGCAAACTAACCATCAGTCAGCGCCAGATAGTGGCGTTGCTCGCTGCCAGCACAACACCACTCGATCTGGATTTTTTGGCCGAGCTTAGTGGCAGCGCTACCGCCGAGAGCAGCCGCCTGCTTCAGCGGTGGCAGCCATTCTTCGAGCAAGATGATGACACACTGCGGCTATATCACCCATTCACGCGGGCCTTTGTGCGCACCCAATGCGGCGATGACCTAGCGAGCGCACACAGCCAATTTGTAGCATATGCCCAGCGCCTCAGCCACGGCGTGTTCGCAACATTGAATAGCTCACCCGCACACCAGGCAGTGGTGCAAGAGCTTGCCCGCCATAGCGCACTTGCCGCATCCCACATTCGTGCCGCGACCATTCCAGCGCTCGCCACCCGCAGCTGGGCAGTTATGCGCGAACGCATCAGCGGCACCCTGGGCGAGGCCGCCAGCGACAACACCTGGCTGTTACGCGCCGCAATCGGCGCAGCCGAACCAATAGTGCTCGTGCGCCTGGCCATGCTTGGCGGCGTACTCACCCACGCTGGCCGCCAACTGCCGCCCGATGCTGCCGCCGAAGCCTTCAGCGCAGCCATTGCCAACCAGGCAGCGCGCGAACCAACCCTACGGCGCATCCGCGCCATAATCGGCCAGCTCCCCAACGGCGCACCCAAAGCCCAGGCTCTGCGGCGGCTTGGCGAAGTATGCTATGCGCTACGTATGCGCGCCTCGGCGATGCGCTTACTTTCTGAAGCAATTGATATTGAGACACCCGGGCCATCGCGCCAATGGAACGACGAGCGCGAAGAATCACTGGCCGCGTTTGCCCGCACCGCAATTGCGTCGGGCCAGCCGCAGATTGCGCTTGGTATTACCGCCCGCATCGGGCACGCCGAGCGGCGCGGTATGGTCGAAACCGAGGTGGTACGCTGGCTCCTGGCACAGGGACAACGCACGCGCGCCGAAGAGGTGGCGTATGCCATTGGGCACACGACCATGCACGAATGGGCTATGGCCGAAGTTGCCGTGGGCCATACCCGCGCTGGCGATCGCGCCCGGGGCGAAACGGTGCTAGGAACCTTACGAACCGAAACGGCGATCGCCTGGGCGCGCACCGAGCTCGCCTGCGATGCCGCACGCCTGGGCGGCGAACATGCAATCGGGCAGCTCGCGCCACTCAAGAATACCAGCCTGCTCGACCGGGCGCTGGCACTGGTTGCCCCAATGCTGGCAGCTGGCAATCACTTCGATGCTGCGCTTCAGGCCGCCAATACCATCGAAGACCGCTCTATCCGCACCAACGCGCTCATTACGCTGTCGTTGCAGCCAATACCACACGCAAGCCAGGCGCTGGCCGCTGCTACCACCGAGCTTGCCGAGCTTTCGGGCGATGAGCGCGCACCGCTCGTTGCCGACCTTGCCGCCGCTCAAGCAACCTTTGGGCAGCTCGAAGCCGCCCTGCACACCGCTGCGCTGCTGGCTGAAGATGAAGAGCGCGACCGGGCGCAATCGCGGGTGGCGGTGGCCCTGGCGCGTGTAGGCAATGCCGACGATGCGCGGCTGGTAGCCGAAGCGATTGGCGACGATGATGAGCGCGATTGGGCCTTCGATGAGCTAGCGCATATGGCGGCAGAACAAGCCCAGTGGGACGTGGCCCTGGCACACGCACAACAGATCGCGGCCAGTGGGCAGCGCGCGCGCACCACCGCCGATATTGCCATTGCCCAAGCGCGGGCTGGTGAGGCCGCTGCTGCGCAGGCGCTAGCACACCGTATCGAGCTGCCAACCGAACAGCTACGCGCGCTACTGGCGATTGCCGAGCCACTGATCGCGCAAGGACAGCTCAATACCGCCGAGGCATCGCTCATGCGCCTGCCCGATCCTGACAAACGCAGCCGTTACGCCAGCGCTGTGGTAGCGGCACTCGCAGGCCAGCAGGCGATTACCGAGGCTGAAGCATTTGCCTACCAGATCAGCCGCCCACTTGAGCAGGCTCGCGCACTCAGTGCAATTGCGCGTGCCGCAGTCCCAACCGATCGCGCGCGGGCGCAGAAGGCGCTGGGGCAAGCACTACTACTTGCGGCTCAGCTGGGCCGCGCCGAAACCCTACGCTGCCTTGAATGGGTTAGCACTACCCTCACCCAGCTGGGCGGCCCCGATCTACTCCTCGCCGCTGCGAGCACAATCGATGAGATCGATCATTGGTGGCCGGGATAGGCTGGTTCAAGCATTCATTCAGCTCACACTCAGCCAAGCATGCCCAGTGCCTGTTCCACAATCGCGCGCACTTGCGGGTAGGTGAGGCGGGCCAGCGCAGCTTCGGCGGGGTACCACTCCGCCGCACGAATGCCCTCTTCGGCACGCGGTGTGGCTACGGCAGCATCGGCGCGCATCAGGAAGAACGCCACCTGCTTCAGGCGCGGCTGGCGCTGCTTATCCAGCATCTGGTAGGTCACACGCCCAACCAGTGGGCCAAGCACACCGCGCACACCAGTTTCTTCCCACACCTCGCGCACGGCCGCCGCCGCTTCCGTTTCGTCGCCTTCCAGATGGCCTTTCGGCAGCGACCACGCGCCGTACCGATCGTGAATGAGTAGCAGCAAGGGCGTACCGGCGGCATCGTAGCGATAAACGACACAGCCAGCCGCATGCTTCATTTTGCGCTTTTGTTGTTTTTCGGTTGCCACAGCCAAAGCCTAATTTGCCTGAATCTGCTCGAACGCTAGCTCGTAGTTGCGCGACGCGACGCTGCCCAGCCGCGCAGGCCAGCGCCCGGTAATCGCCTGGGTAATCTTGCCCGCGTGCTCGTGGCAGTTCTCAATGAACAACGTGTAGCGCTGCTGCACACCTGCCGCCACAGTTCCAGCCAAATACAAGCTAGGGACATTCGTCTCCATCGTCGCCGGGTCGAACACGGGCACACGATTCTCGCCGCGCAGCTCAACGCCCGCCATCCGCAACAGACTCTGATCGCCGTGGAAGCCAGTATTTAGCAACACAAAATCGGTTGGGTGCGCGAAGGGCGCGCCGCCGCCCACTGGTGCCAGCAGCGCGTGCGTGGGTGTAATCTCCAGCAGCGTAGTCGCAGGCAGGAAACCAATCACACCGGCCTCGATCTGCGCCTGCAAATCGGGTAGCAGCCAGTGCTTAATACGCTCGGAATCAAGCTGCGGGCGACGGTAGCTGATTGTCACCTCGGCCCCTGCGCGCCAGCAGCGCAGCGCCGACTCAGCCGCCGAGTTTTTGCCACCCACAATCAGCAGGCGGCGTCGGAAATATTCATGCGGATCGCGGAAATAATGCGAAACATGCGGCAAATCCTCGCCAGGAATATCGAGCCGATTGGGCCATTCCATATCGCCGATCGCCAGTACCACTCGCGCGGCGCGGTAGTGGCGCGGGCCAGCCAGTGGCGCGGTTTCCAGCTCGAAGCCGTCGGCAGTGCGGATGAGCGTTGTTACCGGCTCGTAGGTGTTAATCATCAGGTCAAACTGCTCAACCACACTGCGCAGGTAGGCCAGGTAATCTTCGCCGGTAATACGCTGCTGGTGATTGTTCTGAATTGGAACCCCGGCAATTGCCAGGCGCTCAGTAGTGCTAAAAAAATTGGTGTTGCGCGGCCACCAGCTCATGGTATAGCCAAGCTGATGCGCATCGAAGTGAATATAGCGCACACCTGCCTGCTGCAGGCATACGGCTAGCTCAATCCCAATCGGCCCGGCACCGATAATCGCCACATCGTAGCTTGGGCGCTCGCCCACTTGAAGGTCGTTCATACTCGCCTCTGATACTATCGATAACTGCGCGTTGTAAGCCTTGTTGCGAAAAACTATACCACCAAAACAATGCGCCGGTATCACGAATGTGACACCAGCGCTGGAAGCGCAGAGGCTGTGCAGCAAACATTAGCGCCCGAAAAATAGCTGCTCGATCCACTGCTCAAGGTTCACGGCCCACTCGCCCATACGCGTCTGCTGCGACCACTCGCTTAGCGCGGTGAGCTGGCCGGTAGCCAGCAGCACACCAATGATCACCAGCAGCACACCGCTGGCAATGCTGGTCGTGTGCAGGTACAGGGTGGTAAAGCCCAGATTCAGCTCAATGCCGCGCCCACGCATCAATTGCCAGAAACGTGAGCCTTTGCCCAGCCGGCTAAAGAACGTCGCCATAATAATCAGCGGCATGCCCAGACCCAATGCGTATATAAACGCCAGCACCGCGCCCTGCACAATTGCCACGCCTTGGGTCGCCAGCAGTGTCAGCAGCGCGCCCAGAATCGGCCCGACGCAGGCTGTCCAGCCCAGAGCGAAGGTTGCGCCATACAGGTACGAGCCAGCCACGCTCGCGGTCGGGCGATCGAGCAGCTTGGCACCGGTGAAGCCCTTGCCCAAAATGCTCATAACCCCGAACGCAATCACGATCAGGCCGCCAATCGTGGTCAGCGCGCCCATATAGCTGAACAGCACCCGGCTCAGGGCGGTGGCTGTCGCACCGAGCGCCACCATGGTGGTCGCCAGCCCCAGGAAGAAGGCAATAGTCATCAGCACCACCCGTTCACGGCGCGCCTGGAAGGTGAATGCGAAGTAGGCGGGCAAGATCGGCAGAGTACAGGGCGAGAGGAAGCTGAACACTCCCGCCAGAAACGCCGCCGGTGCCAATATCAGCACACTCCCGCTGCCAGCTGGTGTCAGGCCCGCCGCGCTGCTGCGCAGGCTCAGTACCGCCACCAATGCTAGCACCAGTGCAATGCCCAGGCCCAGCAGCAGGCCGCGATATGGGAAGGTTCGCTGCGCGGCGGGCTCACGCGGGGGCGCGGCGTTAATCTTCGGAGCCGACATAAAATTCCTCTATCTACGAACAATATTCATTCAATCAATTCGTGTGATGAGGGTATTATACATCGCACATTCTTACCAGAGTCTTAAGGTGGGCTAACAAAATCTAGGCATCAAGCCACTGTTCAATCGCTTCGGCTACGCGCCAGCCGCTTTCAATTGCCAGGTGCACGCGGCCCAGCCCGGCGGTGTAATCGCCCGCGAAGAACAGGCCGCTCCTTGTTGCATTGAGCGTAGCGAAATCGGCCCCGGCATCGGGCAAGGCGTAGCGCCAGCGCTGCACATCGCTCCATAATGGCGCGCCCAGATCTGCGGCGAGCAGCGCGGCTACGGGCGGTGCAATCAGCCGCTCTAGCTCGGCAGGCGCAGTTTCCCAGTGTTCACTGCTCCAGCCCGGTGCCATCTGCGCAATCAGCAGACTGGTGCCGGGCGGGCAGCGCTCGGGGGCTTTGCTATGCTCAAGCGCTAGCCAGGTAATCGGGTGGGTGCGGTCGATGTTCAGCAGCGCATAGTATGGCCGCTCGACGCGCTGCGGGTATGCCAGCGCCAGCGAAATGCAGCGCCGGTAGCGCACCGGTGCGAGCTCAGCCAGCAGTGCCTGCCGCAGGTCATCGTTCAGCGCACTGGCGACGATCAGGTTGGCGACCTGTGGGCCGGGTGGCGTAAACAGCACCGCGTCGGCGACGCCAAGTGCCGTTCCTACGTTATCGAACAGCGCCCATGGCGCCTGCCCGCCTGCTGGCTTAGGCAGCTCGTTCACCTGCCCAACCTGCACTTCGTGCCGCACTGGAATGCCCGCGGCCAGTAGCTTGCCCAGGCGGTTCATTCCATCGCGATACACCCATTTTGGCTCGGCGTTCAGGGCTGGGTCGCCCGCTGCCAGCGCACCTGTGCCATCGAACACCCACACAGGCAGGCCAATATCGTGCAGCTGGTCGGTGGACAGCTCGGAGGTAAGCAGGTGTTGTAGCGCAGGGGTGGGCGCACGTACATTCTGCGCGCCATGGTCGAAGCTAAAGCCATCGCGGCGGCGCGTTGCCACCCGCCCGCCCAGGCCACGGCTTTTTTCATACACGGTAATTGCCAGCGCAGGGCGGCGCTGTTGTAGCGCCCGCGCCGCCGCCAGCCCGGCCATTCCCGCACCGATAATTGCTAGCTGTGTCATTCGCGTATCATTCGCTACGATGATAGAACTTTCGCTTAGCGGATTATTTGCCTGCGGCAGCAAGGTACTTTCTTCTTTATGCTTCGTGATTTTTTACGCTGCGCGCAAAAAATTACTAAAGGAATGAAAAATTTGCGTGAGGAGGCGAAAGTTCTATAGGAATATTGCCTGCGGCAGCAAGGTACCTGGCTCCCTTTTGTGCTCAACGCACCTTCATCGAAATGTACCGCGCTGCCATAAGCGAAAAACGCCCACCGTGTAATTCGTGTCATTAAAGTAAATCGGCTCAGCTGAGCGGAATAACATCAAGCGGAACATCACCCTCGCCCAGGAAGCGCGTGACCATGTCGGGCCGGTAAATACCTCGGTGCGTAATAATTGCGCTGATCTGGGCGGGCAACACAATCGTATCGGCTGCACCAAATGCGGCGCTGGTCGCTATTGCTGGGTCGGGGCCATCGAGTGTTACAAGGTAACAAGGCAAACCAGCGCTACGCGCCTGCGCCGCCAGCGCTGACCCACCCGCAGCCACCACAGCGCTGCCATCCATGGCGATATGTTCGGCTGTAAGCAAGCACAGCGTTCCAGCCACACCATCGGTAGGCGCGCGGCGCTGCACCGCCACTTGCAACCGCGTGGCAATGTACTCCATCCACGGTGGCGCATTAGCGGGAACCGCATCGGCAACAAGTATCAGGCGCAGCTGCTTATCTTCCGCGCGAGCCGCCGCGAATGCCCACCCAAGCGCAGTACTCGCATTCCCCAGTGTTAGCAGCTCGTCGCCATCGTCGAGCAGGCCAGCAGCAATCCGCCCACAGCGCTCGGCCACACGGTCGGCGCGGCTGAGGGTAGCAGCCGTATGCGCCACGATCGCCGCCTCGGCATCGCCGCCAGATAGCAGCGCGCTATCGGCCAGCGCAAGCGCGGCATCGAGGAAGGTGCCTACCCGTCGGTCGAGCGGGCGGGATTGGCGCAACCATTCGGCGGCCTGGATGAGCGCCGCGCGCCGTGGCTCGGTCGGGCGGCTGGCCCATTCGTGGGCAGCAAGCGCCAGGCCATAGCCCGCCAGGTACGCCGCGCCATCATCGGCCAGGCCAGCGGCAAGCTCCCGCGCCAGGGATTCAGCCGAGCTAAATTCGGCCCACGCTGGCGCAGCATCTACCCGCCAATCGCGCACTGCAACGACACCGCGCACAGCATCGTAGCGAAGACGGTTGGCATAGTGCAGCAGATTAGCTCCATCCATTGCTCGGCTACCCCTCAGTTGCTGGAAAAAACAGTATTTTCACCACGCTTAACTGCTCACGCGCAGCGCAGCAAACACCTCGCGGTGGACAACCGCCCGAAAGCGACCCCAATCGCGCCACGAGCCACCGATCTCCGGGGCGATGACATCGGGCACATGTTCCAGTGTGTCGGCCAGCGCGGGCAGCTCATCAACCGCCAGAAAACGAAATGCACCAATGCGTTCGTTGGGATCCTGGGGCGCTAGCTCACCACCTACAGCGTCGAGTAAAAAAGCGAAGGTGGCGAAGTTTGTAGCGCGCGGGCCGAGCGCAGGCAGCTCATATTCAATCACCGCCAGAAAGCGCCGCACCAGCACATCTAGCCCGGTTTCTTCAGCTACCTCGCGCAGCAGCGCATCGGCAATTGCCTCGCCGTGATGAATACCGCCGGTAAGTAAGCGAAATGCACCTGTTGGATAGAAGGTTTTAATCGCCGTTATCAGCGTGCCGTCAGGCTGGCGCACCACCATGCATACTTCGCCATAGCGGTCGGGCATCGACACTGGATCGAACGGTGCGCCCGTGAGCGCGACAACCGAACGATTGGGCGTGCCATAGCGCAGCGCCAACGCGGCAATTTCGGCTTCAGTTTCGGCAGAAAGCATGCTGCACCTAATTCTATGCTCCTAATGTTTCAAACCGCGCGAGCTGTGCCACTCACGCGCCTATTATAAATCACCCGGTGCCACACGCGCACAGCACAAGCTGTATATAGCAAAATCACCCTTGTGATGAAGGTGCATAGCCATTCACAATTGCTTCAAAATTCCCCAAATTTGCCCATTACTTTTCGCAACCGCCCACGACTGTATCAGCGTAATCGATTATTGCCCGGGCAATGCGCACTCAACAATGAGCACTTCAAAGGAGCGAACCTTGAACACCAAGCCACAACATACCCAGCGGTTTATGCGCGTCGTTCGCGCTAGCATCCTCACACTCATTGCGCTACTGTCGCTCGCGCTCGCGGCATGCGGCCAGGCCGTACAAGCCCAACAACTTGCTGCTACTGCGCTTCCGACACCGATAAGCACCGCGACTGCCGAGCCAACTGAAACGGCCGAACCGACCGAAACCGTCGAACCATCTAAAACAGCTGAACCAACGGAGACCGCTGAGCCAACCGCCGAATCGACTGCTACCGCGCGCCCAACCGACGACAGCGCGAGCGACGATCAGGGGCATGGGAACGGCAACGACGATAATACCAATGTGGTACCAACCCCACGGCGTGTGGTCACGGTGCCAGGCATACCAACACCTGACAACGATACAAACGACGACCATGGCGGCACGACTTCCGGCGGCACCGATGATGGCGCGAACCACGACCAGAACGACGACCATGGCGGCACTAGCGGCGGCACCGACGATGGCGCGAACCACGACCAGAACGACGACCACGGCGGCACGACTTCCGGCGGCACCGATGATGGCGCGAACCACGACCAGAACGACGACCATGGCGGCACGACTTCCGGCGGCTCCGACGATGGCGCGAACCACGACCNNGAACCACGACCAGAACGACGACCATGGCGGCACTAGCGGCGGCACCAGCAGTGGTGGCTCCAATGACAAAGGCGGCCATGGTGGCGACGATAAAGGCGGGCGCAAGAAGTAAACGCACGAGCGCAGTGTAATGATACAATAGCGCCCAGTGTCCAGCCATGCCCTGGGCGTACCGAACAACCGAAACGTATAGGACTTCCGCTTACTCAAGCAAATTTTTCATTTTCCTGGTGATTTTTGCGCTCCGCGCAAAAATCACCAGGAAAAAAGAAAAAAGTACCTTGCTGCCGCAGGCACATACACAAGCAAGCGAAAGTCCTACCGCAATGCAGCACTTGTACCAAACACTGCCGAAAGATCGCCACCGTGCAGGATGAAGTTGCGCTGCTCAAGCGCGCGCGACAATTTGATACCGACGCGCTGGCCCAGATCCACGATACCTACTACGGGCCGCTCTTCCGCTACATCACCTTTCGCATCAGCGACCGAGACGTAGCCGAGGATCTTACCAGCGAAGTATTTACCCGTTTCCTGAGCGCCCTGCGCCAGCGCAACCCACCCGAAACGACCTTACGTGGTTGGCTGTACGGGGTCGCCGCAAACGTTGTGGCCGATCATATGCGCAAGCGCTACCGTGCGCCGCAGGTCGAACTTGATGAAGGGCTCATAAGCCACGCCGATGGCCCGCACGAGTTAGCCGAAGCGGCAATGACACGCTCGGATCTGCGCCAGGCGCTCACGCACCTTACCGAAGAACAGCAACATGTGATTGCATTGCGCTTCGGTCGTGAATTACCAATTCAAGAAGTGGCCCGCGCCATTGGCAAAACCGAAGGCGCGGTAAAACAATTGCAGGCCCGCGCGATTGCAGCGCTCGCACGCAAGCTCATGCCTGGGACGGTGGAATAATGGACGCGCAGCTCGAGATTAAACTGATCGAATGCCTCAGCTTGCTCGATGAGGGCGAGCCGATCGAGCGCATTCTGGCGCGTTTCCCCGAAGATGCGCAGCGCTTGCGCCCATTGCTCGAAACAGCTGGCTTGCTGCCAAGCCTGGCGCTTGAGCCTACCGACAGCGCCCGCCTAACTTCGCGGCGCGCCTTCCTCAACCAGGGCGCTGCGCTGCGCGAGCAGCGGCAACAGCGGTGGGGCTGGCTACCACAGCGGCATATATTCACCTTGGCATCGGTGCTGGTTGTCTTCCTGCTACTGGGTGGGGCCGGTGTGGCCGCACAAAGCGCCTTGCCCAACAGCATGCTCTACCCATTCAAGCGCGCCATCGAAGGCACCGAGCTACTGCTAGCATCGCCAGGACAGCAGGCAACCCTCTCAGCCAGTTTCGCCCAGCGCCGCCGCGACGAAATCAGCGCGCTCCTTGCGGGTGGAGGCAGCGCCGATGTGAGCTTTACTGGGCCGATCGAGGCAATTGCTGGCAATCGCTGGCAGGTTGGTGGGCTAAGCATCCAGATCACTCCGGCAACCGCCATTACCGGCACACCGCTGATTGGCGCGCAGGCCAGCGTACAAGGGCATGTTGCCAACGGTCAGTTTGTCGCTTCGTTTGTGACGATGGACGACGGCAGCACACCAGCGCCATTGCCAACTGCCACCGCCAGCGCCACGCCCGCGCCAACCCAAACGGCTATGCCCACCCAACTGCCAACCGCGCTACCCACAGCTGTGAACATTTCGACGGCACAGCCAACCGCGCAACCGCCGGTGCAGCCCACTACGCAGCCAACTGCGCGCCCAAGCAATACATCCGTACCCACTGCGGTGCCGCCGCCGCCAACGGCCGTGCCACAACCAACCGTCGTGCCGCCGCCGCCAACCATTCCACCACCCATACCCACCGAGCAGCCACCAACCGAAACCGAGGTTGAATTTGAGGGCAGGGTCGATGCCATTGGCGGCGCAGCCTGGCAGATCGCCGGCCAGACCGTGACAATTGATGGTGGAACCGAAATCCGTGGTTCCATTAATGTAGGCGATACCGTGCGGGTAAAAGCGCGCCGCCTAGTCACCGGCCAGCTTATCGCTGAGCGCATCGAGCTGCGGACTGATAACAGCGGCAGCGGCGGCGGCGATAATAGCGGTAGTGGCGGCAGCGATAACAGTGGCGGCGGTAGCGGCAACGACGACCACGGTGGCAGCAGCGGCGGCGGAAATGATAGCGGTGGTGGGGGGGGTGGCGGCGGCGGCGATGGGAGCAGCGATGGAAGTGGTGGAGGCGGTGGCAATGACAGCCACAAAGAAGACAGTGGCGGTGGTGGCAGCGATAATAGCGGCAGCGGCGGCAGCGACAATGACCAGCCCAAAAACTAATCGTTACGCATGATACAAACACCGAATAGCATATGGCTGCCCGCCGCTATTGTATATGGCATCGGCGGGCAGTCGTGTATCACACCCCTATTTCTGAGGGAGCCTCACCCAGCGGCAGCCTGTTCAACCAACCCCAGATACTCGACATCGTCGAGCGGGCTATACCCAGGGCGCAGGTGCTGCCGCACAAACAGCTCGGCCAGCGCCTGGGTTGGCGCATCCGCGGCCCAGGTAGCATCGCGCAGCAGGTAGGCAGCCTGCGCCACCGCAATCAGCGCATCGGCCAGGCGGCGGGCATGCGCCTCGGCGGCGCGCGGCTCAAGCGCCAGCACTCGTTCGGCTAGCGCCCGCGCCGCCGCGATTGCGCTGGCAATTTCGGTGCATATATGCCCTAGCTGCGGGCGCTGGATGGCGGCAACGATGGCTTCTAGCTCAGCCAAAAATGGCTCGTGGACGCGGTAGCGCGCCATATCACGCAGCGCCTGCAAGCACAGCACATTGTGCGTCCCCTCCCAGCTTTCGAGCACAATCGCATCGCGGTAGAGGCGCGGCAGCACCGAGAAATCCTCAATCGCGCCGTTGCCGCCAAATAGCTCAATTGCCTGGTGTACAGTGGCGGTTGCAGCAATTGAAGTAGCGTACTTATTCAGGTTCACCAGCAGGCGGTACGCACCCTGCTCGCGTGCGCTGGCTACCCCCGTCTGCATGCGGTCAACCAGCGCGGCCAGGTGCAGGCTGCTCGCCAGTGCCGCCGCGTGCGCCACCGCCATATCGGCCAGTGTTTCGCGCACCAATGGGTAGGTATTGATTGCCTGACCGAACGCCTGACGCTGGCTGGCATAGGCGCGCGCCTCAAGCAGCGCCCGCGCCATCAGGCCGCAGCACGCCAGCGCATTCAGCTGGCGCGAGGTATTCAGCACCAGCTCAACCACGATCTTAAACCCTGCTTCAATTGGCCCAAGCTGGTACGCCAGCGCGCCCGCAAAATCAACCTCCGCCGAGGCCATCGTGCGCGTGCCGATCTTATTTTTTAGGCGACGGATGCGAAAGCCATTAACGCGGCCATCCTCACGCGTGCGCGGCACCAGGAACAGCCCAAGCCCGCGCGTACCTTCTGGCGCACCTTCCGGCCGTGCCATCACCAGGAACTGCTGCGCGTTAATATTCGAGCAGAACCATTTCTCGCCACTGAGCTGCCACACATCCGGCTTGCCCGCGACTGGCGCAGCGGCGAGCGTGTTCGCGCCTACATCCGAGCCACCCTGTACCTCGGTGAGAAATTGCGCGCCATGCTGCAATTCGTCGTAGCGATCGCACAGCAGCGGCGGCAGAAAGCGCGCGCGAACGGCTGGATCAGCGCGCTGCTGCAGGGCCAATATCAGCCCGGCGGTGCATGCGATCGGGCAAGCGTGGCCCATTTCGCCATTGTGGCATAAAAGGTAGAACAGTGCGCCCTGGAACAGGATATTACCGGGCTGTGCCTGCACCGCCAGCATGCCCGATTCGTAGGCAGCGCGACCCGCAATGTAGTAGCTGGGGTGAAACTCAATCGCCTCGGTCTGCTCGCCAATGCCAGTATAAGCGTCAAGGCGCGGGTGGTTGCCGATGCGGTCGTTCACCCGCGCGGCCTCATCGATGGTGGTAGCGCTCGTTTCGCCAAAAGCGCTCAGGCGCGGGCGTAGCGCGGCAAAGCGCTCGTCGCCCCAGTGCATGCGCAGGGCGCGCTGCAGCGGCTGGTTCGCTTCGAAGAAGTTTGCTGGCCGCGAATCGAGCCAGCTACGCAGCGCCGCGCGGCCGGGATGATCCATTGCAGTGCTCCTTATGTTTAAAACGCGTTATTCCGAGCGCGTGCATTGTAACACGTACCTAACCAAAACCCTGCCTCATCAAGCGATTTAGTCTGTTTCTCGGTGCCTGGCTA
>JAFEAS010000227.1 GCA_018266315.1 Chloroflexi bacterium SZAS-1
GTCCATACCGGGCTGGGCGGCGAGTTCATGCCACCAGACATCGCGGCCTTCCTTCATGTAAACATCGTGGCCGGTGCGCTTGAAAACGATGACCCGCTTGACGATCTCCTGGGCGCGGTCAACTGCTTCGTCGGTGATTTTCTTCAGCTCGACGATCTTGTTGTTCATCCAGCCGCCATCGCCAGTGATCAGCACTTTTGATTGGGCATCTTCAATTCGTGAGTGCAGCGCCTCGGTGCTGAAGCCGCCATACACCACCGAGTGAATTGCGCCGATCTTCACCACGCCCAACATGGCAATCAGCAACTCGGGCACGCGCGAGAGGTAAATTGTGACGCGATCGCCCTTTTGCACCCCCTGCGATTTGAGAATGTTCGCGAAGCGATTCACTTCTGCCCCTAGTTGGGCATAGGTATAGGTTTTCGTTTCGCCTTGCTCCGATTCCCAGATGATGGCAAGCTTATCTTTATTTGGCCCGGTCGCATGCCGGTCGATCGCATTATGAACGACATTTGTTTTGGCGTTGGTAAACCACTTGAAGAACGGCGCATTGGAGTCATCGAGCACCTTATCCCAGGGTTGGTACCAATCGAGGAATTTCTGAGCCATTTCGCCCCAGAACTGTTGCGGATTCTGAATTGTCCAATTGTACAGCTCATCGGCATTTGCCAACCCTTTTTCGCGCGCATAGGCGGTAATATTGGCATTTTGCACCACCTCTTCAGGCGGGTAGTAGAATTTGGGGTATTCGCCTTCGGGGATGGCAGGCGGTGGGGGCTGCTGGTCAGCGGTCATCATCGAACTCCTTCCTCGAAATTGTCGGGGCGTTGACAAATTGGGATGTGCCAAGTTTACGCTGAAGTGCGTAAATCTGCAACTTCCCCCAATTGATATGTGAATACATCAAAGACAGGCTGGATTAGCGCCAATGGCTGCGATGTAGATAACGCGGAGTGCAGCTAGTGGCACACTCCGCGTTATGCCGGTGAGATGCGCATCTGGTGGGCGCGCGACTAGCTTTTGACTTCGGCGCGCAGCTGATCGAAGGCGTGGCGTGCCTCTTCCACCGAGCTTTCATCCTCGATCGTTGAGGTATCGCCAGGCGGCACGCCCATTGTTACGGCCTTGAGCACCCGGCGCATGATCTTGCCCGAGCGCGTCTTCGGCAGCATATTGACGAACTCGATATCGCCAATAACTGCCACTGGCCCAAGCTCGTTGCGCACTGTCTCTAGCAGCTCTTTACGTAGCTGTTCGGAAGGCTGGTAGCCCTGCTTCAGCACCACAAAGGCCGAAATGACCTCGCCGCGCAATTCGTCGGGGCGGCCAGTAACACCTGCTTCGGCTACCGCCGGGTTTTTGAGGAAGGCGGTTTCTACTTCAATTGTGCCGAGGCGGTGGGCAGCGATCTTAATGATTTCGTCGGCGCGGCCCGCAAACCAAACATACCCATCTTCATCCATATGTGCCGAATCGCCAGTGGAGTAGACGCCGGATATACGCTCCCAGTAATCGCGGCCATAGCGCTCGGGCTCGCCCCACAGCTCGGCGGTAAGGCCGGGGAAGGGCCGCTTGATCGCCATAATGCCTTTTTCGCCTGCTGGCACTGGTTCGCCGTCGGGGGTGAGAATGACGGCCTCAATCCCGGGCAACGGTAGACCGGAGGAGCCAGGCTTAATCGGCAGCATGCCCAGGCCATACGGGTTGCCAAAAATTGGCCCGCCGGTTTCGGTTTGCCACATATGGTCAATAACGGGAATGCGATCTTTCAGCACGGTATGCTGCAACCATTCCCATGCTGGCGCGTTCAGTACTTCGCCTGCGCAGAAAACCCGTTCGAGCGATGAAAGATCGTGACCCTGGGTGTATTGCTCGCCATAGCGCATCAGCAGGCGCACCGCGGTTGGCGAAGTGAAGAGGCCGGTAACACCACACTCTTCGACAATACTCCAGATCAGATCAGGGCCGGGGTAATCGATCGAACCTTCAAATACGATCGTAGTACAGCCGCGCAGCAGTGGCGCATAGACCATATATGAGTGCCCAACGATCCAGCCAATATCTGAGGTTGCCCACCAGACATCGGTTTCTTTCATGTCAAACACCCAGCTGCCCATACTGTGGATGTGTACCTGGTAGCCACCATGCTTATGAATTGCCAGCTTGGGCTTGGCGGTTGTGCCCGAGGTTGCGAGAATGAAAGCCGGATTGTTTGATTCCATGGCAACATAGGCACCGCTCTGGCCTTCGCCCTTTGCCATAAAATCTTCCCAGCTCATATCGCGCTCACCCATGGGAGCATCGACCCCGCCGCGCTTGAGCATAATGACACGCTCGACCTTATCGCAGCCCAGATCCATCGCCGCATCGACCAGCCCTTTGAGCGGTACGTCCTTACCTTTGCGATACGTTTTGTCGGCAGTGAAAACCAGCCGCGACTCACTGGCCTTTACGCGGTCGGCGAGGGCGCCCGAACCGAAGCCCGCAAACACTACCGAATGGATTGCGCCGATGCGTACTGTCGCCAGCATCAGCATAATTGATTCCGGGCAGGGCGGCATATAAATCGTCAGCCGGTCGCCCTTCTCTATCCCCATTCCCCGTAACGCCGCTGCGATGCGCTCAACCTCGTGCAGCATCATGGCATAGGTGTACACGCGGCGCTCACCACGCTCGGTAGCGTAGATCATCGCTGCATGCCCGCCCCACCCGCGCTTCACATGATGATCGAGCGCGTTATAGGCTATGTTCGTTTGCCCGCCGACAAACCAGCGGAAGGTTGGGTATTCCCATTCAAATGGCTGATCCCAACGGCGAAGCCAGGGTAGCTCAGCGGCTGCACGCGCCCAAAATTGCTCGGGATCATCGGTTGCCTCTTGACGCCAGCGACGAACGATCGGGGAGACTGGCTGCATCATCGCACCTCTTTTCTTGGCTCATTCCTTAAAGCGTCTACAAAGACGCCAGCTTCGTGTGGCCTGTGGGCAAAGGTGAGGGGTGTGGTGCTGAAATATGGTACTACTATACGGTGCAAGTATCAAGCGCGATCAAGATTTTAATAAAGTTTTGGTAAATGTGATATTGGGCACAATGGTAGTATTACGCAGTAGGAAGCCGCCTGAGTTGCGATTCCTTATATATGTGTAAAGAATTGGTAATGCTAGAGGATGGATATGGAAGATTGGTCTATTCGCGCGATTACATTGGCTGATAGCGATTGGGTGCAGCGCTTCGTGGCGGCGCATTGGGGCGATACAATGGTGGTTGTGCATGGTCAGGTTTACTATCCGCACAGCTTGCCGGGGTTTATGGCCCAGGTAGGTGGAGAATGTGTGGGTTTACTCACGTACACCATTACTGGCGAGCAATGCGAAATTGTAACGCTCGACAGCTTGCGCGCAGGCCAGGGGATTGGGAGCGCGCTTATTGGCGCAGTTGCTGCACAGGCGCGTCGTGTGGGGTGTACGCGGCTTTGGCTGATAACCACCAATGATAATTTGCACGCTCTTGGCTTCTACCAGCGGCGCAACTTCCATCTTGTGGCACTCTATCCCGGGGCAATCGAGCGGGCACGGGCAATTAAGCCTGCAATACCCTTCGTCGGCGCGAATGGTATTCCGCTGCGCGATGAAATTGAGCTAGCCATGCAACTGCGCCCATAACCCTGCTATACCAAGGGCTATGGACGCAGTTGCGCCAGGTATTCGAAGTACGTAAAAGCTTACGTGCCAAGCACCAAGCCACCGTCAACACTTAGCACGGTGCCATTGATGAAGCCAGCTTCTTCAGAAGACAAGAATAGGTATGCTTGGGCAATATCGCGTGGTTCGCCCATACGCCCTACCGGGGTGTGCTCCACCATCGCTGCAATCACCTTATCGGGCATTGCGCGGATCATATCGGTGGCAATGAAACCTGGCGCTATCGCATTGACGGTAATGCCACGCTTTCCAAGCTCGCGTGCCCACACCCGCGTCATACCAATCACCGCCGCTTTCGTCGCGACATAGTTGGTTTGCCCGAAATTACCATACAAGGCAACGACCGATGCGGCGCTTACAATACGGCCATAGCCCTGGCGCACCATGATTGGCGCGATCGCCTGTGTGCAGGTAAATACGCCTTTCAGATTGACATTGATGACGGCGTCGAACTGGTCTTCACTCATCTTGCCAATTACTTCGCCATCTTTCACCTTGATCAGCTGGGAATCGCGGGTAATACCGGCATTATTAATGAGAATGTCGATCTTCCCAAAGCGATCAAGCGTGGCTGCTACGGCAGCGTCAACATCTGTAGACGATGCGACATTGACCCGGAAGAATACCGCCTGCCCACCAGCGCTACTAATTTCTTCCACCAGCGCTACACCGGCCTGTTCCACCATATCCCAAATGGCTACTGCAGCGCCAGCCTGAGAAAACGCTAAGGCAGTAGCACGCCCAATGCCGTTTGCACCACCAGTAATAACGGCAACACGGTTTCTTAGTTCAACGCTCATATAGGATGCTCTCCCCGTTATTTA
>JAFEAS010000228.1:0-16231 GCA_018266315.1 Chloroflexi bacterium SZAS-1
AAAAGTACCGTGCTGCTGCAGGCAAATAAACAAGGAAGCGAAAGTCCTAATTTGATAATTCAATCTGGACGCAGCGACATGAGTCATCCCTTAATTGTGGGATGACTCATCTTTCTTTTTCTGGTGCCGTATTCTGCGTAGTCGGGGGCTGTACCAGAACACCAATGTATCAATGAAGAGAACAGCCGCTAATCTTTCTCTAGCGGGATTTGTAACGCCTCGCGCGCGCCTGCCACAACAAACAGCGAGCCAGTAACACAAATGAGTGCATCGTCGCTGGCGAACGTGCGCGCCTGCGCTAAGGCGTTGGGGATAGTAGGCACAATCGCCAGCGGCGCACTTGCAGGTAGCCGCGCGCGGGCCAGCGTTGCAAGGTCGGTGGTGTCCATTGCGCGGGGGTGGGTGGCGCGCGTAAGCACTGCGGCCTGGGCATGGGGCAGCAGCGCTTGCAGAATATCTTCAGCGCTATGGCCCTGCGATACACCCAGCACAAATACAATCGGTTTGCCAGGGAAGGCCTGCTGAAGCGATGCGAGCAGCTTCTCGGCTGAATCGCCATTGTGCGCGCCATCCAGTACAATCGAAGGCTGACCGCCGACGATCTCCATGCGCCCCGGCCAGTATGCGCCAGCCAGCCCGGCGGCAATCGCAGCATCGCCGATTGGGAATCCAGCATCGCGCAGCAACAGCGCTGCGCCGGTGGCGAGCCGGGCATTCTCGCGCTGGAAGCTGCCGCGTAGCGCAATCTGCACTGGCCCCTGGTAGCGCTCGTATGGGTCGAATTGAATGGGCAGCATCGCCTTGGCAGGCAGTTCACCATCGAGCACCAGTGCTTGCTGGCGGCCCGCGACGACATAGAGTGGCGCGCCCACCTGAGCGGCAGTGCGTACAATGACGCCGAGCGCTTCGGAGTTTTGCACTGAGGTGATCGCTGGCACACCGGGCTTCAGAATACCGGCCTTCTCCGTGGCAATTTTCGTAAGGGTGTTGCCCAGGACGGCCATATGATCGTAGCTGATTGATGTAATGACAGAGAGCACGGGCGTCACAATATTTGCGCTATCGAAGCGCCCGCCCAGCCCGACTTCCAGAATAGTCAGATCAACGGCTTGCTCGGCGAAATAGCGTAATGCCAGCGCAAACCCGAGCTGAAAGATAGTGGGCTGGCCGAATTGCTGCTGGTCGTAGCTGGCTAATGCGCCCGGTATGCGCTCGATTGCGGCGATGAATGCGGCCTGAGAGATCGGCTGGCGGTTCACCTGAATGCGCTCGCGATACGAATGTAGATGCGGCGAGGTCCATAGCCCGGTGCATAAGCCAGCAGCGCGCGCAATCGCTTCGATAAACACCGAAGTAGAACCTTTGCCCTTCGTGCCTGCTACCACGATACAGCGCAATGCGCGCTGGGGTTCGCCGAACGCACGCAGCAGCGCGGCGGTTTGCGGTAAATTGAATTCGGCGGGAGTGCGCGGCAGCCGCGATTCGCTATCGGGGAAGGAATAGAGGTAATCTATCGCCTGTTGATACTCCACGGGCAATGCCTCCTTATGCCAAATCCGTTGCAACATGTGCGTTGTACGCACTACGTCATATGTACGACAAAGCCAAAATAAGCGTGCGTGGTGCGTATGTTGATCAGTACATACAAGATGCCATTGCATTGTAGCACTGCTGGGTTTATACACTGCAAGCGAAGCGGTACAAAAACATTCATTGAGCACTCAGCTTCTTTTCAAGCGCTTTTCATCTTGCCCTGCAACAATAAGGGCAGCTCGGACGTCTGAGCGCTTGAGAGAGATAATCAAGGGAAGTCAGCGGCGGGCCGCCCTTGAAGTAACCCACAACACGTTCATGATATGCCGCCATTCTCCTCTTTCTCGGCTGCCACTTGGCAGCCGTTTCTGTTTCTTTTAGGGCATACGCTGCGGATTTGTTGCGCCTGCATCAGCTTGCTTTTTTCTTTTCCCTGGCGATTGTAGGTGTTACGTATCAGCAATCACCAGGAAGGAAAGGGGTGCTTGGATAAGCGAAAGCGCTATCTTTCGCGCGAGTTCTGTTTCTGCATTATGATGTGAACCTTAGCGAGTACTCACGGCGACTTAATCCTCTGTTCATTTTCTTATGCAACAATACAACTACCTCGAACGTACATATACACACGAGTACATAAATGGAACGACGGCGGCAGTTGTTCCCGGCGCGCCGCACCGCGCTGACGCATGGCCCCAGCCGCTCCTCTAATTTCCTCACGGCTGCCCAGGTAAATGGGCAGCCGTTTCTACGTTGGCGGAATACAGCGAAAGTCGGGCTTGACCTCTGGGTGTCAGCGTGTTAGGCTCTGGCAAGGTATCGTTTGTAATGTGACACTGGTTATGCGGTCGCACACCTGCCCATGTCGTAGTTCGATCCTGCCTGCGGCAGCATGGTACTCTGCCAGTATCCATGGGTTTTTCGCGCTAGGCACGAGAAACCCATGAAATGATGAACGCACCGCTCTGCCGAAGGCAAAAAGCGCCTACTGCGTAAGCCCTATAATATTGAGGAGATGACGACCATGACAGCAGCACGCAACAATTTGCTTGGGCCAGCCTGCCAGCGAGGCGGCGCGGCCCACAGTTGAGTGCGCCTATAGCATATATGCTGCTGTAACTACGCTTGAGCGGCGCGCAGCTACCTGCGCCCCAGCTCAGTGCATATGTTTACCCGGCAGATGCTTTCATGGTACACGCTGGCGATATCCAGCGTGTGCTCTGTTTGCATCGTCAGGCATCTATCGGCCAGTGGCGTACTCACGTCGCCTGGCTTTTTTGTGCCCGGCGGCTCGCTTATTGCCCGCCTGCCGGTGTTGCGCCACGGGCATGCCCGTGGTTTTTTATATGCCACGATTAGGAGATGATATGCCGCGCTCCTTCAATACCTATTGGACTCTTTTAGGTACCTATTTACGCCCACAACTGCATCGTGTCGTGCTGCTAGCGCTGCTGCTGTTCAGCAGTATTGGTCTTCAGCTCCTCAACCCACAAATCATTCGCTATGTCATCGATGCGGCACAGCATAGCAGCGGCGGCCCGCTCGCCTGGGCCGGGCTGGCGTTTATCGCCGCCGCCCTGGCCGAACGGGCCGCGCGTCAGGGCGCGCTGTATGTTGGTGAGCAAACCGGGTGGGTTGCGACCAATGCACTGCGCCGCGACCTTGCACGCCACTGCCTGCGGCTCGATATGGCCTTTCATAAAGCGCATACCCCTGGCGAGCTGATTGAGCGGATTGATGGCGATGTGACGGCGCTGAGCGAGTTTTTTGCGCAGTTTGCCGTGTGGCTGTTGGGTAATGCTGTCCTCATTATCGCAATCCTGGCGCTCCTGTTCCGTGAAGATTGGCGCGTGGGCGTGGGCTTAAGCATCTATGCCTTGGTCACTTTGGTGGTGCTGGGGCGATTGCAAAACCTGGGTATGCGCCGCTGGGCGGCGTACCGCCAGGCCGAGGCTGAGCTGTTCGGCTTTTTGGAAGAGCGTATTGGCGGCACTGAAGATATTCGGGCCAATGGTGCCGAAGCCTATACCCTTAACCAGCTCGATACGCTGATGGAGCAGGCGCTGGTGAGTAATCGCGCGGCGCGACTGGCGGGTAACCTGGCGTTTGTTAGCACGAATTTCCTGTTTGTGCTGGGCTATAGTCTTGGGCTGGCATTGGGAGCATACCTGTATTTGCAGGGAAGCGTGAGCCTCGGCAGCGCATTTATGATTGTGTACTACATTGGCATGCTTGCAGCACCGCTTGAATCAATGCGCGAGCAGGCTCAGCAGCTTCAGCAGGCGCGGGCAAGCATTGGCCGTATTCGTGAGCTATTTGCCTACCAACCGCGTGTGGCCGAGCAGGTTCGCGCAACGTTACCAGCGGGGGCGCTGGGGCTGGCATGCGCGGGCGTGGTATTTTCGTATGACGATGCGATTGTACCCACAGGGCACGAAGCGGCGAATGGGGCAGTCGAGCGCGCGCTCGATACCGTGACCTTCACGCTGGCACCGGGGCAAGTGTTAGGGCTGCTGGGCCGGACGGGGAGCGGCAAAACTACCCTTACTCGCTTGCTATTGCGCCTCTACGATCCCCAGCAAGGCACGATTTGTCTGGGCGGTGTTCATCTGCCCGAGCTTGCGCTGGCCGATTTGCGCGCGCGGGTGGGCGTTGTGACGCAGGATGTGCAGCTGTTCTCCGCCAGCATTCGCAACAACCTGGCGCTCTTCGATCGCACGATTAGCGATATGCAGATTGAGCAGGCGCTGACCGAACTCGGCTTGCTCGAATGGGTGCGTAGCCTGCCGCATGGGCTAGATACGCGGCTGGGCGCGGGTGGCCTGGGGCTTTCGGCGGGCGAGGCGCAGCTGCTGGCATTTGCGCGGGTGTTCCTGCGCGACCCCGGCCTGGTCATCCTCGATGAAGCGTCGTCGCGGCTCGACCCGGTGACCGAGCGGCTGCTTGAGCGCGCGGTTGGGCGGCTGCTTGCCGGGCGCACCGCATTGATTATTGCGCACCGGCTTGCCACGGTGCAGCGCGCCGACCAGATTATGATTCTCGAACGCGGGCAGATTGCCGAGCTAGGCGCACGGCTCACGCTGGCCGCCGACCCAGGCTCGCGCTTTACCGGGCTGCTGCGTACTGGCCTGGAGGAGGTGCTGGCATGAGCGACCGAGCAACGATGCCTGTCCACACGCTGAAGACCTGGCCTTTCAACTGGGCGCTCATCCGGCGGCAACCGCTGGTCTTCGCGCTGCATAGCTCCTTTCACATCCTGTTTATGGCGTTGCCGGTTGGTTTGGGCTTGCTCGAAAAGGCCGTGTTCGATACGCTTGCAGGCAATGCCCCGGCAACGTTGGGACTGTGGGCGCTGATTGCCTTATATGTGGCCCTGGGATTAGCGCGGCTGGCCTGCTCGTTCGCCGATGTGTGGGGCGATGTAACCTTTCGCTACCGCGTGGGTGGCTGGCTGCGCCACAACCTGCTCGCGGCGTTGCTGCGCCGCCCAGGCGCGCTGCCTATGCCCGTGCCAGCGGGCGAGGCGCTGAGCCGCTACCGCGATGATATTGGCGAGGTCGCCGATTTCCCTACCTGGCTGCCGCATGTACTCGGCGAGGCAGTCGCATTTGTGCTAGCGGTTGTGATTATGGCGCGCATCAACCTGCTCATCACGCTGGTAATCTTTGTGCCGCTGTTTGGAATTGTGGGCATGGTGCGGCTGGTGTGGGCGCTCTTTATGCAGGCGCAGGAAGCCGAGCGCGTGGCGGTCGATGCGGTCACTGGCTTTATTGGCGAGCTGTTTGGTACGGTGCAGGCGGTGAAGGTGGCCGGTGCCGAGGAGCACATGCTCGGCTATTTCGATGCGCTCAACACCGTGCGTAGCCGGGCCGCGATGCGGGTTCATCTTACGTATGGCGTATTCTACATGTTTGCCGATGTTGCGGGCAGTTTAGGGATTGGCGTGGTGCTGCTGCTGGCCGGTCGGGCGCTGGCGGGCGGCAGCTTCAGCGTCGGTGATTTTGCGCTGTTCGTCTACTACATGTGGTTTACGGTGCGCATGCCCGCAACCATTGGCGGCTTTATTGGCGATTACCATCAGCAGGCGGTTGCCATCCGGCGGCTTACCGAGCTGATACCTGATGAGCCGCCGACGGTGCTGGTGGCGGCGCGCGGTGCGGGAACGGCTACTCCCGGGTCACGGCGTGGCTCGCCTGTCGCTGCCGCTCAGCCGCTGGTCGAAGCGCGTGGTCTTAGCTTTTGCTACCCTGGTAGCACTAACTGCATTGTAGGAGTTGACCTGGCGCTGCGGCCTGGCTCATTTACGGTCATTACCGGACGGGTGGGCGCGGGCAAAACCACGCTGCTGCGTACCCTGCTGGGGCTGCTGCCGGTAGATGCGGGCGCGGTGTGGTGGAATGGCACGCTGGTGACCGACCGGGCCGCCTTCTTCCGCCCGCCGCACAGCGCCTATACGCCGCAGATGCCGCGCCTGTTTAGCGAAACTGTGCGTGAAAATCTGCTGTTAGGCGTGGCTGCTACTCCCACCGAGGTTGCAGCTGCGCTGCACGCCGCTGTCCTCGAAGCCGACCTGGCGCAGCTGACCGCGGGCCTCGACACCCTGGTTGGGCCGCGCGGTGTACGGCTTTCGGGTGGGCAGGTGCAGCGGGCCGCCGCCGCGCGGATGTTTGTGCGTCAGCCCACGCTGCTGGTGTTCGATGATCTTTCGAGCGCGCTGGATGTGGAAACCGAGCGCGTGCTGTGGGGGCGCCTCGCGGCACACAGAACCCAAGTAGGCGCGGCACCGCCAACGATTCTGGCGGTTTCGCACCGCCGGGCCGCGCTACGCCGCGCCGACCAGATTATTGTGTTGCAGGATGGGCGGGTTGCGGCGCAGGGCACGCTCGCTGATCTGCTCGCAACATCGCCAGAATTTCGCCAGCTGTGGGTTGAGCAGTCCGAAGGCAAGCAAAGCGAGGGAAGCTATGAATCACGCGCTTGAAACGCGCCGCCGCCTGGCCGCAGAAATTGCGCCAGCTTACGCCGCCAACCCCAATGTCGCGGTGGTGCTACTGGCTGGCTCGGTAGCGCGCGGCACCGCCGACCAGTTTTCCGATATTGAGATCGACATCTTCTGGCACACGCCGCCCAGTGCCGCCGAGCTTTTGGCACCGATTACTCAATCGGGCTGGTCGTTGTTGCAGCAGCATGTTGACGAATATGAGTGGGCCGATAGCTTCTATGTGGCGGGCATTAAGGTGGACACCAGCCAATTCCTGGTGCGCACGCTCGACCAGTGGATCGACGATGTGCTGGTGCGCGCCGATATCGAGGTTGAAAAACAGATTCGCATTACGGCGATTCAGCACGGCCAGGTGCTGTATAACCCGGCCCAGATCGAGCGCTGGCGCGCACAGGTGGCACACTACCCCGCTGCGCTGCAACACGCGATGCTCGCCGAGCACCTATGGTTCCAGCCGCGCGCGGTGCTCGAAATGCTGGCCGCGCGCGATAACGCCTTGCTGCTAGCGCGGAGCCTGGTGGATGGGGCGCAGCGCATCCTCGATGTGCTGACGGCGCTCAACCGGCTGTACCTGCCACATCCGTACCACAAATGGCTGGATTGGGAAATTGCGCAGCTCAGGATTGCGCCGCCCGATCTTGCCGAGCGTATCCGCCAGATCCTCCGCGTAGCGCCGCCCGCAGCAGTTGCCCATCTGCACGCGCTCGTCGAAGAAACATTTGCGCTGGTTGAACATACGGTGCCGGGCTACGATACCAGCGCGGCGCGCGCCGCGTTTGTGCTGCGGCGGGTGAGCTAACTACCCAGGCGGAGAAGGTTTCTGGTTGTGGCAGCTAACGACTGACGACCGACGATTGACCACTGGTTAGTTGGTCGGTGGTCGGTCGTCGGTTGTCATATTGGATGAGTTTATCCCGCTGGTGCCGGGTCGTCGGTGCGGCGCGGGAACATTGTTGGCGCGAGCACGAACAGCACGGCGAGCAAAATTACCGCACCGCCTACAATCGCATAGGGCGCGCCCAGCCGCTGGGCAACGGCGGCGATACCCAGCGCGCCAAGCGAGGGCAGCCCAATCAAGGTAATCGCGTACAGGCTCATCACGCGGCCCCGCAGCTCGCCAGGTACGCGCAGCTGGATCACCGTGGCGATCAGTGTGGTGAAGACGGTGGAGGCGATGCCGACCAGCACCAGCAGGGGCACGCCAAGCCAGAAGAACGGGCAGAGGGCGAACGCTGTGAGGAGGACACAAAACAGCATCCCACTCACAATCAGGGCGCGGCCATAGCGCTGCAGCTGCTGCACCGAAGCCATGGCGAACGCACCCACCAGCGCACCAGCACCGCCCGCACCAAGCAGCACACCGTAGCCGCCTGCACCCACCTGCCAGATATCGTCGGCGAACACCGGCAGCAATTGCTGGTACGAACGGCCAAAGATGGCAGCCAGTGCCGAAAGCACCAGCAACACCAGCACAATCCGGTCGCGGCGGGCGTAGCCAAACCCGCCAAACAGTGCTGACCGCAGCGAGGTTGGTCGCCGCTCGCGTTGGGGCAACTCGCGCATCGCCAGCAGCGCGCCAATCACGGCGAGGTAGCTCAGCGCATTCAGCATGAATAGCCAGCCCGCCCCAACAATATCGAGCAATACGCCCGCCAACGCTGGCCCGACCAGCGCTGCGCCAGTGTATGTGGCCGAATTGAGCGAAATCGCATTCAGCAGATGCTCGCGCGACACCAGCTCGGGAATGAGCGCCTGACGGGCCGGGTTATCGAAGGCCAACAGCAGCGCGCCAATGAATGATGTCACCAGAATATGGGCTGGGCGCACGCTGCCTGTCCAGCTTAATACGGCCAGCACTGCCGCCAGTAAGAGCGAACAGGTTTGCGTAATATAGAGCAGCCTGATGCGGTTGACGCGATCAACGACGGCGCCGCCAAAGGGCGGGGCAAACACCATGGGCAGGGCGAAGCTCAAGCCCAGCCAGCCGAGATAAAGCGGGTTGTTGCCCGTGAGCTTGTAGATCAGCCAGCTCTGTGCGACATTCTGCATCCAGGTGCCCATATTCGACACAAGCAGCCCACCCCAGATGAGTGTGAAATTCCGATGATGTAATGCCGGGTACCGCGCCGGCCGCGCCGAAAGCGCCACAGGATGCTCCTTCTGTGTACAGAGTGTCGTATTCCCAGCTGGGTATGAGAATATCGCTTCTCTCGAGTGCTCGGGCAGCGTATGCAGTATACCAAAATGTCGAAGGAACGCTGTATGTGTTGGCCCCAGCCTGATGGTATAATAGCGCCGGTCGATGGCCCGACGCTGCCACAATATAGGCTGGGCCGTGTTTGCACACAAACGCGCGGTGGGCGCTGGCGTGCCAGCTGCGCGATGGTATTGAGAACCGTAACACAGCTTAAGGAGAGATTATGACCGCGCCAAGCTCACAGGCTCCCGCGGGTGAGGCCATCACGATCCAGGGCGGTATGCTCAAGGTGCCCGATCACCCAATCCTTCCGTTTGTCGAGGGCGATGGCACTGGCCCCGATATTTGGCGCGCAAGTGTGCGTGTGTTCGATGCCGCTGTGGAAAAAGCCTATGGCGGCAAGCGCAAGCTGATGTGGCACGAAGTGCTGGCTGGCGAAAAAGCGTTTAAGCAGACTGGTAACTGGCTGCCCGATGAGACAGTGGCGGCCTTCCAGCAATATTTGGTCGGTATCAAAGGCCCGCTCACCACACCGGTTGGTGGTGGTATTCGCTCGCTCAATGTTGCGCTGCGCCAGATGCTCGATCTATATGTATGTTTGCGCCCGGTACGCTATTTCCAGGGCGTGCCTTCGCCAGTGAAGCGCCCCGAGCTGGTTGATATGGTGATTTTCCGCGAGAACACCGAAGACATTTATGCCGGTGTGGAATATCGCGCGGGCACGCCTGAGGCGCAGAAAGTGCTCGATTTCCTCAGCGCTACCTTCCCCAAGGATTTTGCCAAAGTGCGCTTTGGCGATGCGGCAAAATCGAGCGAGTGGATGCACATGATCGGCCTCGACACCGATGCGGCGGTGGAGGTAGGTATTGGCATCAAGCCAGTGAGCAAGCTGGGTGCCCAGCGCCTGATTGCAGCGGCGATCCAATACGCGATCACCCACGATCGCAAGAGTGTCACCTTTGTGCATAAGGGCAATATCATGAAGTTCACCGAAGGTGCGTTCCGCGACTGGGGCTACGACCTGGCCGAGGGCGCGTTCGGTGAGCACTGCTATACCTGGGCACAGTGGGAGCGCACCAAGGCAGCGCGCGGCGAGGCTGCCGCGAACGCCGAGCAGAAAGCCGCGCTAGCGAGCGGCAAAGTTCTGGTGAAGGATGCGATTGCCGATATTACGCTGCAGCAGGTGCTGACTCGCCCGGAAGAATTCGATGTGATTGCCACGCTGAATCTGAATGGCGACTACCTGAGCGATGCGCTGGCGGCACAGGTGGGCGGCATTGGTATTGCGCCGGGTGCGAATATCAACTACGTTACCGGGCACGCTATTTTCGAGGCAACGCACGGCACCGCGCCCAAGTACGCCAACCTCGATAAAGTTAACCCTGGCTCGGTCATTCTGTCAGGCGATATGATGCTGCGCTATATGGGGTGGAGCGAAGCTGCTGACCTGATCATCAAGGGGCTGGAGCAGGCGATTGCCAATAAGACCGTGACCTACGATTTTGCCCGCCTGATGGCCGGAGCCACTGAGGTGAGCTGCTCGGGCTTTGCCGACGCGATGATTAGCCATATGTAAAAGGCCGAAGGCAGAAGGCAAAAGAATCACGATCAATAGCGTGCTTTTGCCTTCTGCCTTTGTATTTCCTACAGGTGATCTTCTTCCATCTGTTCGGGCGGCCCCCAGCCACGCTCCTCAACCACCTGGAACAGGTCGGTGTCGCTGATGATGCCCACCGGCTGATCATCCTCGGACACGACTGCGCGCCGAATATTTTTGTCGATCATGATCTGGCTGCAATCGCGCAGGCTGGTGTCGGCGGTCACATAGATCAGCGGGCGGGTGGCGATCTCGCCGACGCTCACTTCCTCAGGCGCGCGATTTGCGTTGACGATGCGCTTGAGCACGTCGCGCATGGTCATAATCCCCCAGTCGCCATCAGCGCCCGGCTCGACGAGCACGCTGGTGATGCCTTGCTGATGCATCAGGTGCATCGCTTCCATCACATTCGCGCTTGGCGCAATCGAAATAACCTTGCGGGTCATCACTTCGCTTACGCTGAAGGGGCGCTGGCGATCGACCGAGGGCGAGTGTTTTGCCATTGATTTGGCGAGCGACTGGCGGTAGGCGTCGAGGTTATACATCGAGACACTCACCGAGCGGCGCTGCCCGCGCGCGGCGGCCACTTCCATACTGCCTTCGAGGAAGGTAACTAGCACATACGCCTCGCCGTTCGTCGGCGGCGCTTCTAGAAGCTCGATCGTTTGCCCGTTGAACCGGCCGGAAATGGTGTACATCATTGTCCTCCTTAACGGCTTTATCTGCTATACGCTCGGGCGCAAACGCGGCACACGAATACGCTCGATCATAGCACAGCCAGGGTTACAAACAAGTTCGGGGTGTTACGGCATTACTATACCACAGCCCGGCTGGTACAATTTGGGCACATGTTACGGCGTTACCCGCCAACCGCGCGCTCTAGGAGCGGCGGCTCGGCTGCAAGCTCGGCGTGGGCCTGGGCGCGCAATTGCTCGAAGGCTGCACGCTCGGCGGGCGAGAGGCGGCTCAGAATCTGGTGGAAATTTTTGACGGTTTGTTCGCCGGTTTGCCCCACCAGCGGTACGCCGTGCGCATTCACATTGCCTGGGTAGCGCGCCGCCCGCATCATCTTATTTTTCTTCAGTGTCTTCATCACATGCGCTCCGGGCTGTATTCAAGGTACAAGGGAAAAAGAATCGCTCTGATTTTTGCGCTGCCGTGGCGAATGCGGGTTGCTGCTTCATCCAACAGCGAGCTGCTGAAGCTGTGGGTTGCGCTGGAGCCGTTCGAGCAAGTTGCGTTTGGTGCGGTAGATGGCATCAATGTTCGGGAATAGCTCGGGATGGCACGCCTGAATAACCCGCGGCGGCTGGTCGTGAACGAAGCTTTCGAGCAGCAGGGTGCGCTCCTCGGCGGTGCGTGCCACTGCATTCACCAGCTGCCATAGCTCGCCGCGCTCCAATTCGTCAATCACATGCTGTTCGGCTGAAGTACCTTGCTCCTGCTCTACCGGCTGGATGCGGCGTTCGTGGGCGACCTGGGCGCGGGCAATATCGATAACTGTGCTTGAGACACAGGTGCGCAAATAGGCCAGCAGGCTTGCGAGGGTAGGGAATTGGCTGAAGCGTTCGGGGGTGAGGGCCGACCATGCGCGTGCAAAGGCCTGGTCGGCCAGGTCGTCGGCTAGCTCATCGACCGAGAGGCGGGTGCTGAAGCGTCTTGCCCAGGCCATCATCAACCCGCGATAGCGCGTGTAGATTACGGCCCAGGCTTGCCCATCGCGCCCGACGATTGCGCGGCGAAACATGTCGTAGCCTTCGTGCTCGGTCAGTTCAATTGTTGGTGCGTTCACAGCAGTGCTCCTTCGGGTTGCGGTTGTTTGTCACAGCCCTAGTGAAGCATGTTGGCGCTATGAAGGGGTATCACTTTGTGCTATACATCTGAGATAAAAAGTGATAATTGCTGTTCTGGCTCGTTTATATTTGTGAGCATCGGTGATCGCCGATACATTTTTGGCGTTGTAGTCACACGCGCGCAGTGTTGGGTATTGGGGTAGATAGAGCGAGGGGAACTGTGACGGCACACGACGAATCGACCAACGAGCTGTTTTCGTTTGGCGAGTGGGTACGGCTGCGGCGTAAGGCGCTCGACCTTTCGCAGGAAGAGCTGGCCCAGCAGGTGGAATACAGCGTTGCAACCATCCGCAAGATCGAATCCGATGGGCAGCGCCCTTCGCGCGAGCTAGCGCAGAAACTGGCCGAGCTGCTGCGCCTGCTGCCCGATGAGCGCGAGACGTTTGTGCAGGTTGCGCGCGGTATGCTGCGGGTAGGGCGTTTGCCGCCGCCCAACCTCGATGCGCTAGCTCCGCCGCGCCGCCCGGCCAATGCGCCAGCGCCGCGACCGCCCTGCCCTTACCCCGGCATGGTGCCATTCAGCGAATATGCCAGCGAGCTGTTTTTCGGGCGCGCGGCTGAGGTGCAGGATCTGCTGGCGCGCTTGCATCTGCACCCGTTCCTGGCGCTGATCGGCCCCTCGGGCAGTGGCAAATCGTCGCTCGTGTTTGCGGGCCTCATCCCCGCGCTGCGCCGAAGCACGCTGTTTGGGGAAGGCGAATGGCTCGTTCGCACCATGCGCCCCGGCAGTGCGCCGCTCGATGCGTTGGCCCAGGCCCTCGAAGGCCGCCCAGATGACCTGGTGGCGGCGCATGCGCTGCTCGCGCGTACCGGGCATGCCCGCCTACTGCTGGTGATTGATCAGTTCGAGGAGCTGTTCGCGCTCGACCAGGCCGACGCGGCCCAGTTTCAGCAGCACCTGCTTGGGCTGCTGCGCCAGCCAGGCTGTTATGTGGTGATTACGGTACGCGCCGATTTCTACCCCGACCTGATGCTTGCGCCGCTGTGGCCCACGATTCAGCGCCAGCGCGCCGAGGTGGTGCCGCTCGATGCGCGCGGCCTGCGCGAGGCGATCGCCCAGCCCGCCCAGGCGGTGGGCGTGAGTGTAGAGCCAGCGCTGGTCGAGCGCCTGGTGGCCGACGCGGCGGGCGAGCCGGGGGTGCTGCCAATTGTGCAGGAAACGTTGCGGCTGCTGTGGGATCGGCTGGAAGCGCGTGCCATGCCGCTCAGCGCCTACGATGCGATCGTGCTGCCCGGTGCGGGCCAACGCGCGGGCTTGCATGTGGTGCTGGCCCGCCGCGCCGATTCAGCTCTGGCCGCGCTCGACCCTGAGCAGCAGGCGATTGCGCGGCGCGTGTTTTTGCGGCTGGTGCAGTTTGGTGCGGGCCGGGCCGATACGCGCCGCCAGCAACCGATTGATGCACTGCGCTCGTTGAACGATGACCCGCCGCAGTTCGAACAGACCGTGCTGCACCTGGCCGAGCAGCGGTTGCTGACGCTCAGCGGGGCACAGGGCAGCGCGCGCAAGGTCGATATTGCGCATGAAACCCTGATCGGCAGCTGGCCGACCCTGCAAGAATGGCTAGCCGAGCGGCGCGAAGCCGAGCTTGATCGCCGCCGCCTGGAGGCGAAGGCTGCCGAGTGGGTGCGGCTGGGCCGCCGCCAGAATGGCCTACTCGACGATATTGAGCTGGCCGAGGCTGAGCGCTGGCTGGCTGGCCCCGATGCTGCCGAGCTTGGCTACGATGAGGCGCTGCCAGCCCTGGCCGAGGCCAGCCGCGCCGCGCTGGTCGCGGCTGAGCAAACCCAAGCCGCCGCCCAGGCGCTGGCGCTGGCGCAAGCCCAGGCGCTAGCCGCAGCCGAGCGCCACCGCGCCGAGGCGCAATCGCGCGCGGTGCGCAACTTGCGTGCGCTCGTGGCGCTTTTGAGCGTGCTGGTGCTGGTAAGCGGCACATTGCTCGCGCGCCCGGTATGGCTGCGCCAGCGCGCGATCTGGGCTGGCCCCGTCACGGCAATTGCCGTGCCTGGCGGCCACGCAACGATTGGTACGAACGATGTGAGTGCGCCACCGCCGAGTCGGCCAGCGCGTACTGTGGCGCTGCCGCCTTTTTCCATCGATACGCACGAAGTGACGAACGCGCAATATTGCCTATGCCGCGCGGCGGGCGGCTGCGGCAACGATCCGTCATACGACGCGCAGTTCGTCTGCGATGCGGCGATTGCCGACCTGCCTGTGACGAATGTGACGCTGCCGCAGGCCAGCCAGTATTGCGGTTGGGTAGGTCGCCGCCTACCAACCGAAGTGGAATGGGAGTGGGCGGCGCGCGGCCCGTCTGGGCGGCGCTTTCCCACCGGCGACACAACGCCAGAACCGGGACAAGTGAATGTGCGTGCGAACGATGGTGCGGGCGAGCTGCGGCCCGTTGGGAGCGCGCCCGCCGACCGGACGCTTGAAGGGGTTGCCGACATGGATGGGAATGTGCAAGAGTGGACAGTTTCGCTCTACCTACCCTACGACCAGCCCGGTGCCCTCACGACATTCTGGCCGCAACAGGTGCCTGGCCCCAACCAGAAGCCTGCCCCGCCGGTGGTGCGCGGCGGCAGCTGGTATACCAGTGCCGAAGGCGCCGAGGCGACACGCCGCTACCCACTGCTGGCGAATCAAGCCTACAACTACCTTGGGTTCCGCTGCGTTGATGGCGTATCGCTCGATACCCTGCGCCAGGCGCTGGCCGCTTCGGAATAGAATGTAGAACTTATGCGGTTGCACAATGGTGCCTGTGGACGCTGTACGCCTTGCTTGCGGCGAGCGCTGGTGCGTTCGAGCCTGGTTGTGTACGGTTTTGCCGCGCAAAGTACGGCAAAACCGTACACATATAAAAAATAGAGTACTGCTCTGCCGAAGGCTAAGCCCGACAACTCCCTACTTCCTAAGGAGGATGCAGGTATCTGCAAAAAAGCCATGCAATAGCGTTTAAATAAGAAAGCGCATACGTTGGGAGGATGGTATGAGTGACGATGCTCTGAAACAGCCGCGAAAGCTACGCCCCCGCACAACTGATCAGCGGCGCAAAGGTACGCCAGTCGAGTACAAGGAATACCTGAAGCACGATGGCTATGTCACCGGGATTGCGTATTACTCGAACCCGCAGGGGTTGGGGAACTTTCGTCTGTATGTTAGCGGCCCACCCGAGTCGGTCGATCGCTTTGCGGCGGAGGCGGGCATTATTTCGATGCAAATTGCGCCGGGCCGCGACGAAGACTTCGCGCTGATGCGCGAGCGTCAGGCCGAAGCGTGTAAGCTTCAGAGCGAGCGCTTGCAACGCCAGCTTGAGGCCTTGCACAAACTTTCTGACCCGGAGGTGCTCAAGAATCTGTCGGAAGAGGATCGCGCCGACCTGCTGCGCGAGGCTTCCGATCCGCTCCCACAGCACGATGCCGAGAAGCCCAACCTGCAGCGCGACCGCCATATTCAGATCGAGGTGCTCGATAAGCTTGAGCCGCGCACGCCCTATTTCCTCTCCTTCACGGTCGATCCATCGGTGGCACAGGGCACCTGCGATATCTGGAGCCTATTCGACACCAATGTCATCGAAACCTGGGCTAACTTGCTGTGGACCGGCGGCGACCCCGATCTGTACCTGTATCGCGGCTTTTCCGAGATGGCGCGCAGCACCAACGGCACCGGCTTCAACGAGAGTGTGTATGGCTGGGGCGGTTGGGGCGAGTGGAAGCTGCACGTGTATGGCTTCAGCGATGGCAGCTCGTATGAGCTGACCGAGGTGGCGCGCTGGTACCAGGATTGGTGGGCCGGCGACGATGTGCCGCAAATGCACTAGCGCGCGTTACGGCATACAGCAGTGGTGGTTGTGCATCGCACAACCACCACTGCTGTATAATTTACGGGTGTACCTGGCCTAGCCGAGCAGCTCAATGCCCGGCTGGGCCTGATGGTTGATCAGAAACGTCCCCGCGCGCTCGAAATACTCGCGTAATGTGCTGCGTACCGGCTCGGAAAAGCCCACCTCGTCAATTGCTGCCAGCATATGCCCAACCCACGCATCGCGCTCGGC
>JAFEAS010000228.1:16243-20022 GCA_018266315.1 Chloroflexi bacterium SZAS-1
ATTGTAGCGCGCTGGCCCGCCAAAATACTGCGTAATAAACAGGAACTGGCCTTCTTTCCCGGGGGTTAAATCGGCGGGGAACAGCGGGCGCAGCAGTGGGTCGGCTTCGATGCGGGTATAGAAATGCTCGACCAGCGCGCGAAATGGCGCGTCGCCGCCCGCAAGCTCGTAGATCGTGGTCTGGTTCGTCATAGGTTTTAATTATGCCTTTTGGTAGGTTAGCCCCGCGCAATCATTACATCGCCATTGCTGTACAGCGCGTAGAGCAGCCCCATAATATTGTGCTTATCGCGCGCGTATTCTACCCGCAAATCGCGCAGTAGCTCGCCTAGCGGCTGGTTGCCAGCGGCGAAACGGCGCACAAATTCTTTGGCGAATTCAGCGGCGAAGAACGCCGGTGTTTCAACCTCGGTGCCGAGCACGCCGCGTGCGCCGCGCGAGAGTAGGAAGGGCACCCAGCCATCGTACAGGAATGGACTTAGCTCTGCGCTTTCGCAGGCGTTCAGGAAGACGACTGGTGCCTGGCGTAGGCGTTCCACCGCCGCGCGCGTCTTCAGCTTCATCTCAGCAATCGTCACTTTCGCATCGCTCAGCGAAATACGCGAATAGTCGGCCCCGCCATCTTCACCCGCCTGCTTGCTGATTGCATGGCAGTAGAAATAAATCAGCGGCGGGCTGTCGGGGCCGCGCAGCAGCTGGATGAGCTCGGGCACGGTTGGGTAGTCTACCACCTTGAGGCCGGGCAGGTTGTGGAAATAATCGCGCTGGCCCTGCACCACTGGCTCGCCGAACTGCACGTCGATTTCGTTATTGCACACAAACGCCATATCAACCGTCTCGCCCACCGCAATGTTCGGGTCGAAGTTCACCAGCGTGCCCGCCGTAAACTCGGGCAGATACTCGATGACATGCTTGAAGCCCCAGAACTGGTCGTAGCTGGGGGTTTCCAGCGCGGCATCGTCGCCATCGAACAGGAACGACCAGGGGAAGAAGAAGCGCTCGGCGACGATCTGGATGTGTAGCTGGCGCGTGCGCGAAAGCTCGGTCAACAGCTTCCCCATGGCGCGGGCGTCGTCGCGGTTGTTGTTCTCGAACAGGTTGTAGTATAGCAGCGCGCCCGCTTCGGCCAGCTTCTGCATGCTGGCTTTGCCAAGCTTGGGCGGGATGATGGTGTCGAGATTCTGGTATACCAGGTTGCCCTGCGCGTCCTGCATATGCACAATGTCGAACAGCGCCTTGCGTGCATTGCCGACCCAATCGGCCACGGCCTCGGTGCTCATGTCGAGGTAGGCGCGCGTGACGCCGCCGCCACCGCCATTCACCAGAATGGTGTAGCCGGGGTCTTTGCGCATAATCACAACGTTGATTGTGTCGGCGCGCGGGCGTAGCGCGGCGGCGCTCGGCAGGGTTAGCCCGGACACAGTGGTATCGACGGCGGGCGTGCCGGGCGGCAGCTGCTCGCCAACATTCACGATCATTTCAATTTGCTGGAACAGGTTGCTATTGATATATAGCGTGGCCTTCAGCGTGTTTTTGCCGGTTTTGCTGGCCTCGATCGTGAAGGTGACGGTATTCTTCGCGGGAATGTTGGCCTCAACCGGCACGATAATTTCTTGCGCCTCAACGCCATACAGCGTAAAGTCGCCCGGCTCGATGACTACCATAACCGTAACGGTAGCCTTGCCAGCGGCATATTTCTTCGCGGCTACACCGAATGCGCCGCCACCACCCGCCTGTACCACGGCATCATCGCGCGGCTGGTCGACATTGAACTTCAGCTCGTAGGGAATATCGACCTGCATGGGCGTTTGCTTGCTGACGCCGGGCAGCCAGCCATTCACCACGCGCGTATCGACGGGTGGGGGCGCACTATCGGGTGGCATGCTTTCGGGCGCGGGCATAGGCTCGGCACCGGTATTGCGCGGCGTGGTATTGTCGCTGAGCGTGCGTTGCGGCTTCGCATGGGTGGCGAACGGATCGGTCTGTGGGTCTTCGGCGCTGCGCATCTCGCGTGTGAACAGGCCAAGCACTGAGCCGTTCCGTAATACCACTAGCCGCTTGCCCGGCTGCGCGTCGCGGCGGTCGCGCGCCGCGCTCAGGCCCATACTACTCTGCTCAACCGCTTCGACTGGGCCAGGCAGACCGGGCAGGCTGCCCAGCGTATTCGCCAGCGTGATCTGCGCGTTGGCGCGGCCCAGCGCTTCGATCTCTTTCCAATATACGGCCTGGTAGCGCCCGCTGGCGAGCGGCCAGACTATATAGGTATTGTTGCGCGCCGCCGCATTGGTGGGCAGCCGGTCGCGGATGGCACCGAGCTGCTCACTCGCATCGGCCAGCACAAAGTCTTTGGTTAGCTCGTCCTCAGGAATAGGCATCGTTATGCTCCTGTTGGCACGTGCCGAGCGCCGCGTTATTTACGCTCAGGTTCAAACCAGATCAATCGGGACGCTGACTCTTTCTGGCCCCGGGAATGGCGGCCAAGCCTACCGCAGCAATACCGATCAAGGCGCAAGCTTCATCGTTGTCGCCATTATCCCCAGAGATGCCAACTGCTCCGATTACTTCGCCTTCCCGATTGGCGATCAGGACGCCGCCGGGCGAGGGAATCATACGCCCATGGGTCGCAGCCGCGAGAGCCGTAACGAAGGTTGGGTACTTTTCGGCCCGTTCCGCGAGTTCGCGGGTGCCAAACCCCATGCCGAGCGCGCCCCACGCCTTCCCAAACGCAATATCGAAGCGGGCGAAGCTTGCCCCGTCTTCTCGCTTGAAGGCAATCAGGTGCCCGCCCGCATCCAGTACTGCGACTGCCAGCGGAGCAAAGCGTTGCTTATTCCCTTCAGCGATTGCTGCGTCAATGATGGTGTTAACCTGCGCCAGTTGTAAGGTTGCCATCAACATTCCTTTTTAGGACTTTCGCTTACTCAAGCGAATTCTTCATGTTCTTGGTGATGTTTTGTGCGGAGCGCAAAACATCACCAAGAACAACGAAAAAAGTACCGTGCTGCCGCAGGCACATAAACAAGGAAGCGAAAGTCCTACTTTTATTGCAAGCCTTGCGTTTCAGCATATTCCTACGCTTTCAGGCGCTTGCGGAAGGCCTCCCACGGGAAGCTAGCCGGGTCGTTCGCTGAGTCGGAGTTCAGGTCGCTCCAGCGCATCACGGCGTTGGCGGGTAGTTGGTACCGGGCGCGCAGGGTATCGGCCAGCCAGGCCAGCGCGGCCAGCTGATTCGCCGGGTAGCCGCCTGCGGCTTGCTCAAGCGTAATGCCCAGGCTCACCCGGTTGATATTCTGGCGGCGGTCACGCCAATCGGCCATGCCAGCGTGCCAGGCGGCGCAGGAATCGTCGACCAGTTGGTAGATTGCGCCATTGGCGGCGACAATGTAGTGGCTCATGCTTTGCGCATCTACCGCAGTCATAGCGGCCAGAATCGTTTCGGTTGGGCTGGCGGCGCTGTGCAGCACAATCAGGCTAATCTTCGAGCCACTGCGCTCGCCAAATGCCACCGGCTGGGCTGTCACCGGGTTATAGCGCGCAATTGGGAAGGCCGATGATGCTGGCTCGCGCGCCGCGCTGGTGCTGAGCAGTGGGCTTTGGGCGGGCTGGGCTGCGGCTGGCTCGCGCATCGAAAGCACGGCCGGACGCGGCGCGCCAAGCAGCTGGCTCAGGCGGCGGACATCGGCCCAGTTCGGCACCACGTTATACAGCGTGTCGGTGGCATAGACCTGAATGGCGTATTGTGCCGCGCCCGCGGCTACGCGGTACGAATCCGAGAGCGG
>JAFEAS010000228.1:20207-24243 GCA_018266315.1 Chloroflexi bacterium SZAS-1
GTGTCGAGCGCAAACACCTGGTATGCGTACTGCGCGCCGTCGATGGTGGCGGTTGCGCTTTCGCCGATGGGCGGGCCAAGCTTGCTGGCGAGCGCAAACTGGTGGAAGGCCCAATCGGGGTGGAAGGTAGCGCCACCAGCGCGGTAGGTCGCTTCGAGCAGTGTACGCCCCAGGCCGCTGGGCGGGATGCTGCCGCCAAGCAATTCCGAAAGGCGGCGGACATCGCCCCAGTTTGGCACCTCGTTATACAGGGTGTCGCGCGCGAACGGCTGGTAGGCGTAGCTTTTGCCGCCATCCTGAAGCTGTGCGCTGCGGCCAATCGGGAAGCCAAGGCCATTCTGTACCGCGTACTGGTGAAATGCCCAGTCGCTGTTGTAGCCCTCGCCCCGGCGCTTATAGCTCTCATCCATCAGCGCCTCAATCAGCGCTTCGGTGTCGGGGGTGGGCGTGCCGATTGGGCCGGGCGGCGGCGGCGGCGGCGGTGTGCGATTGGCCAGCCAGGCGTCTACTTCGCCAAACACCCAATCTTTGGTTACGGCCCAGCCGGGGCAGCTCTTCTGGTTGGTGTAATCGCGGTGGAATGAGATGAGCTGACGCGGGGCAATGCCCAGCCGCTTCGAGATGCCGCCCATCACGGCTTTGGCGTTTTCCCACACCGCGCCGCTGGGCCGCACACCATCGTAATTCCCCACCATTTCAAGGCCGATTGAGTACCAGAATTTGCCGTTGATAACCCCCGAGTTACCAGTGCCAGCGTGAATGCCCACATCTTTCATGGGCGTGAACAGCCAGATGCCATCGGGCGCAGCATACACATGCGGCGCAGCAGTCCATCCTTTGCCGCCATAGTAGCGCTGCATACCCTGCATCGAGCGCAGGCCCGCCCACTGATCAACCGTGGGCACGAAGGTATGGTGCAGCACGAGCCGCGATGGCGCAACTGCGCCAAATTGGTAGCTCGCAACATAGCTTAGCCATTCTGCGATGCTCAGCCGGCGACCGATCATCGGCGGCATACCGGTGGTTGGGTCGATTGTGGGCACAGGCTACCTCCCGTGGTTGTTGCTGCTGCGGCAAAGGGTACGACCGATCCTAGCACGCGGATCAGGCTGAGTCAAGCTATTTGCCTTTGCCTGCGCCGGTTGGTAGAATGACAAGCGAGCGCCAGTTGCATGTGATTGAGAGTAGCGACCGGCAGTCGAAATATTCACTATAGAGGAACAGAGTTACTGAATTCTTTGCTTTTTCTTTTTTCCTTTTGCCTTTACCATACGCTAAGGAGCTACTATGAGTACCCACCTGCCTGAGGATGCCGCTGCCGCCCGCGCCTTTGTCGATCGGGTGGTGGCGCGAATGCACCCGGCGGCGCGCGATTATAACCTGGCCGAATGGAACCTGGCCGTGAGTGGCGCGCCTGAGCACCGCGCTGCGCTTGAGCGCCTGGGGGCCGAAAACACACGCGTGTTCACCGCTAACCCGGCGGAGTGGGCCGAGATGCAGCGGCTCTATGCCGCGCGCGGTACGCTCGCCGATGCCCGGCTGCGCCGCGAGATCGAACAGCTGTATCGCAGCTTTGCAGCGGCGCAGATCGACCCCGCGCAGATTGACCGGGTGGCCGCGCTTGAGGCCGGGCTAACCGATTTGTACACCAACTTTCGTGGCACAATCGCGGGCCAGCCGATCGCCAATAATGCAATCGCGGTGATTCTGCGCGATTCAGACGATTCCGAGGAGCGCCGCGAAGCTTGGGAAGCGGGCAAGCAGATTGGCCTCGCTGCGTGCGCCGACTTGCTTGAGCTGGTGCGCCTGCGTAACGCCAGCGCGCGGGCAATGGGTTTCCGCGATTATTATGCGAAAGCGCTTGAGCTGCAAGAAGTTGACGAAAGCGAGCTGTTTACGCTGCTCGACGACCTGGAAGCGCGCACGCGCGAACCATTTCGCACGCTCAAGACCGAGCTTGATGCAGCCCTGGCCGCGCAGTGTCGCGTGCCTGTTGCCGAGCTGCGCCCCTGGCATTACAGCGATCCGTTCTTCCAGGAAGCGCCGCGCACTGGCACCACCAACCTCGATAGCCTGTTTGCCGCGCAGGATATTGTCGCGCTGGCGACGCGCACCTTCGACGGGATTGGCCTGGACGTGCGCGATATTCTGGCCCGCTCGGATCTGTTCGAGCGCGAGAATAAAGATCAGCACGCCTTTTGCACCCATATCGACCGGCTGAACGACGATGTGCGCGTGCTCTGCAACATTCGGCCCGATGCGCGCTGGATGGATACCACCCTGCACGAGCTGGGCCACGCCGTGTACGATAAGTATCTTGGTGCCGAACTGCCGTATCTGCTGCGTGCACCGGCCCACATTAACACCACCGAAGCCATTGCCATGCTGATGGGGCGGCTCGCGATTCGCCCTGAGTGGCTGGCGCGGGTGCGTGGGCTGAGTGCCGACGAGGTTCAGTCAATTGCCGAGCCAGCGCGCGCCGAGCAACGGATTGCGCAGCTGGTATTCTTGCGCTGGGGCCTGGTGATGGTGCATTTCGAGCGGGCGCTGTATGGCAACCCCGCACGCACCGATTTGAATGCGCTCTGGTGGGATCTCGTCGAGCGCTTCCAGCTGCTTACCCGGCCTGAAGGGCGCGACGAGCCGGATTGGGCGGCGAAGATTCATTTGGCGATTGCGCCTGTGTATTACCATAACTATATTCTTGGCGAACTTACCGCCAGCCAGCTCGGGCACACGCTCGCCACCCGTTCGCCCGATGTCCGCCTGGTGGATAGCCCGGCGGCGGGCGCGCTGCTGCGCGACGAGCTATTTGCGCTGGGGGCACAGCTGCCGTGGAACGAAACCCTGGCCCGCGTCACCGGCGAGCGCCTGAACGCGCGCTATTTCGTTGAGGAATTTGTGTAAGGTGGCATCCTCGGCCAGCCCGCTGCTTTCTCGGAGGGTGATCATGCCAACTCGCGCAGAGATTTTGGACACGCTTGCGGCATCGCAGACGCAGGTTCTGGCGTTTTTTCAAGGGCTGAGCCTGGAAGACCTGGAGCGCCCGGCAACGGCGAGTGACGTTCCCGGTGCTGCACCGTGGCGTGCTAAGGATCATTTGGCGCACCTGGTGCAAAACGAGCGCAACATCCAGCACTTGCTGCGCCATGCACTCGCCGGTGAGGAGCGAGAGGTTTTCTTACGGCTTCAATATCCGCAGGGCATGCCGCTGCCGGGCATTTTGGGCGATCTGAGCATGCTGACTGCGGAGGAGGAGGAGCGGCTGGGTATGGCGATCGCCCAGATCAATCAAGCGTATGTGGACGCGCACCATGAGGACAGTATGGCGATGCTAGCAGCGGATTTCCTGGTGGCGCGGCAAGAAACAGTGAACCTCCTGCACCAGTTCACCGACGATCAGCTGGCCGCGCTGGTGCCCACCGTCGTTGGCGATACGACCACCAGCGATTTGTTTGCCGGGAGAGCGGGGCATGCGGCTGAGCACATGAGCTTGATTGAGCAAGGATTTCGTCAGGGTGTGTGACACTCTCAACGGAGCACGAAGGGCATCGCTCCAAATACCATGTCCTTCGCTTCTCGTTGTGCAGGGTGTGATTTCGTGCCGCTGTGGTTGGCAGATGCCATTTGCAAGCTCACGATCGCTGCGTGCCTGTGGCTGGGTAATCCGAGACTTTACGTCAGGCTGCTTGGCTTGTAAATGGCACAGATGGGTGTTTCGGTCAGGCCTGAAAGGGAATGTTATGGCGCTTCAACGCATGGACAACATTGGCATCGTGGTCGAATCCCTCGATACCGCCATCGCTTTTTTCACCGAGCTTGGCATGCAGCTCGAAGGGCGCGCCATGGTCGAAGGCGAATGGGCGGGGCGGGTCACCGGGCTGGGCATGCAGCGCGTTGAAATCGCCATGATGGTCACGCCCGATGGCCACAGTCGGCTCGAACTCTCGCGATTTCTTACCCCGCCTACCATCGCCGATCATCGCACCGCCCCGGTGAACGCGCTCGGCTACCTGCGCGTCATGTTCGCCGTGGA
>JAFEAS010000229.1:0-5722 GCA_018266315.1 Chloroflexi bacterium SZAS-1
CGGCGCGGCGCTACTCGCCTACGCCTACCAGGCAGCTGGGCTGTACCCACCCGATGACGCTACTATTAAATTCATTGCGCGTGAGCGCGGCTGGCTGAAGGATGATGTTTAGGCCATATGTCTAGTAGCACAGATCGCTAAATCATTGTGCAAGGCTAATATGCGGCGTTCCGGGCGGTGGGCCATCCTATCGCCCGGTATCTATAATATGCGAAGGAGCATAGCATGGAGCAACTCTGGTTCACCAACTACGAGCCACGTGTGCCACACACGCTCGAATACCCACAGGCAACGCTCGACACCTTCTTAACCGAGAGTGCGCGGAAATACCCGTACAACACGGCAACGAATTTTGTGCTGAGCTATATCCTGGGTGGCCGCTATACCGTTGGTGGGAAACTTACCTATCGTAAGCTCAACGAGGTCGTCGACCGCTTCGCCAACGCCTTACACCAGCTTGGCGTGCGTAAAGGCGACCGTGTAGCCCTGATGCTACCTAATTCGCCCCAGTTTGTGATTGCCTTCTTCGCCACGATGAAGCTCGGCGCGATTGTCGTAAACAATAACCCTACCTACACAGCGCGCGAGCTAAAGCACCAGCTTGAAGATTCGGGTGCTGAAACCATTGTTATTCTCAACCTATTCTGGCCCCGCCTACAAGAAATCCAGGCCGAAACCCCGCTCAAACGCGTGATTGTGACGCACATTTTTGATACCCTCACCTTTCCATCCACCACGCTGGTACGGGCCAAGCAGCGGAAAGATCCGGCCTGGGTTGATGTACCAGCCAGTCCAAATCTCTTTTTCTTCAAAGACCTGATTGATAAATATGGCCCTAACCTCCCACAGGTATCAATTTCACCCAACGATACTGCACTATTTCAGTACACTGGCGGTACCACCGGCCTACCCAAAGCCGCAATGCTCAGCCATTACAATCTGGTTGCTAATACCATGCAAGTAGGCAGCTGGCTTACCACCGGCAAGCCCGGCGGCGAAAAATTGATGGCAGCGATCCCATTCTTCCACGTCTATGGCATGACGGTGGGGATGATTTATGCGATTGCAGCAGGGGCCGAAATTGTGATCGTGCCCAACCCACGCCCGATCGACAACGTGATGAATATCATTCAAAAAGAGCGCTGTACGATCTTTCCGGGCGTACCCGCTATGTACATTGGGATCGTCAACCATCCGAAGATCAGTGAATATGACCTGAAATCGGTGAAAGCCTGTATCAGTGGCTCGGCACCACTCCCCATGGAAATTCAGGAAAAGTTCGGCCAGATCACCGGCGGGCGGTTGGTAGAAGGCTTTGGCATGACCGAAGCTTCACCCGTAACGCACTGCAACCCGGTGTATGGCACGCGCAAAAACGGCTCGATCGGCATCCCCGTGCCCGACACTGAGGCCAAAATTATTGATCTGGAAACGGGTGAAGAGCTACCAATTGGGGGCGAAAAAGAAGGCGAGCTATGTGTGCGCGGCCCCCAAGTAATGCAGGGCTACTGGAACCAGCCTGAAGAAACCAAAGGCACGGTCGATAGCGATGGCTGGCTGCATACCGGCGATATTTGCAAAACCGATGCCGATGGCTATTTCTATATTGTTGACCGCAAGAAGGACATGATTATTGCCTCGGGCTTTAAGGTGCTACCGCGCGACGTTGAAGAAGTGCTGTTTATGCACCCACAGGTGCTCGAAGCTGTCGTAGTAGGTATTCGGAACCCCACGCGCGGCGACGATACGGTGAAGGCGTATATTGTGCCCAAGCCCGACCAGCAGCCCATCGCCGAGGAGATCAGGCAATTCTGCAAGCAACACCTTGCGCCGTATAAGGTGCCGCGCGATATCGAATTCCGCACCGAGTTGCCAAAAACAATGGTTGGCAAAGTGCTACGCCGCGTGCTGGTAGAAGAAGAAAAGCAGAAGCAAGCCCAGAAGGCAGCCGCCAAAAACACCGAAGCGCCTACTGCCGTGTAACGCTCAGCGGCCATTCCACTTATTGCGACAATGCCGCGCCCCAGGGTGCGGCATTGTTTATGCGCGCTACCGGGCTAGCCTCTTGACTCACCCGATCCATACGTTACAATGTGAAGACAGTCGCAAGCGAAATATGCTGGTGAGCTTTGTGCGGCAGTAAGTGAACGACCTATGGCAGTTTCGTTGAACGAATCGACGCGAATCATATGCCCAAACTGCGGGCGCAGGGTTGATGCGCAGGTCTGGACGATCGTTGACGCCGCCGAACGCCCCGACTTGGGCGAGGCGTTGCGCAACGAACAGCTCAACTGTGTGCGTTGCCCGACCTGTGATGCTCGCTGGGTTGCCAGCACAGCGCTGTTGTACCACGATCCTACACTTCGGCGCGTGTACTTTGCAGTGCCTGCCGATACACCCGAACATCGCTGGCGTGAGCGCGCCCAGGAATTGCTGTATGCCTTAGTTGGCGCATTACCCGATGAACAGCGCTTACCCTACCTGGGGGATGTGCAATTAGAGCAAGAGATCGCGGGGGTGCGGCGCGCCGTGCTACGCCGCGAACGGGTGCGCCGTGGCACCGCCCCAGCCCAACCCAGCTTTGGTAAGCCAGTCGAATCAGTGCTTGGCGCACTCACACCCGCCCCGCTCGCGCGCGAGGCGCAGCGCGAAGAAGCGCCTCAGGTTACGCCTGCCAATCACCCAGCCGATACCGCCCTGGCCGACGCAATCGGTGCGCTGCTCGCAGCCGACGACGCCGATGAGTTCCAGTCAGTTCTTACCGCAAACCCTGCGCTGCTGACTGATGAAGGCGATGCGCTTGTACATCAGCTAGCCAACGCCGCCTATAACCAGGGCGAGCACACCGTATCTAACGCGCTACGCGAGCTGCGGGCGACCCTGGCACGGCTACGCACTGGCGGCACATTGCTCCCACCCGCCGCCGAACCACTCGCCAATGAGGTTCTGGAACAAGCACCAACCGATCTTTCAACGCGTGCCTACCAGGCCGTACTCCAAAGCGATTCACCCGGAACCATGGCCGAAGCCACGCGCGATTACCCGCAATTGCTCGAACCGTGGGCCGACGACGCGCTGGCCGCCCGCAGCGATGCCGCCCTTGAAGAGGGAAACGAGCGCCTGGCTCAGGCGATTGAAAAGCGCCGCGAAGCCCTGGCCGAGCTACGCGAGCAGGTTGGCAACCCCACTGCGCTGCTTGCGATCGTAGATATGCTGCTTACGACCCGAAGCGATGATGCGCGCGCCGAGCTGCTTGCCAGCAACCCGGTGCTCCTCACCGATAGCGCCCAGGCGGCCTTGGCAAACCTTGCCGCTAGCGCACAGGCCCAGGGCAATGCACAGCTCGCCGCGAATGCGCTTGCCAGCCGCACGCTATTGCGCACTGTACGCGCTGGCCTTGAAGCAAGCTCATAGTTTAGAGCGCTCCCTATCCTGAGCAGTTCGGCACAATTTCAGCGTGTAAATTGCACCAGGAGCAACGTATGTTTGATTTCTTTACATTCCAGGTGCGCCCGCGTATTATTTTCAAAGCGGGGGCTATCGACGGCCTTCGTGCTGAAATAGAACAGCTACGCGCATCGCGCACGGTCATTATTACCGACCAGGGTACGCGTGATGCCGGATTGATTGAACGTGTACAGGCGGGAATGGCCGGGGCAACAACCCTCGCAGGAGTATTTAGTAATGTGCCACAGGGGGCATCGATAGCGGCGACGGAACAAGCCGCCGCGTTTGCCCACAGTGTGGAGGCGAACCTTTTGATCGCGGTGGGCGGCGGTTCATCACTCGATACGGCGAAGGCTATGCGCATTCTGCTCGCCGAAGGGGGAACGCTCCGCGCACACGCCGACAATATCAGGCTGCACCACCCGCTCATACCGCTGATTGCGATTCCCACAACCGCAGGCAGCGGCAGCGAAGTATCTACCTGGGCGAGCGTGCGCGATGCAACCGCCCGCACGAAAATATCGCTGAACCATCCCGCACTCGCCCCCGACCTGGCCCTGCTCGACCCCGAGCTGACATACACAATGCCGCCGCAGCTCACGGCCGCAACTGGCCTGGAAGCGCTAGCCCACGCGATCGAGGCGCTTGCTGGTATAAATGCTAACCCAATTAGCGATATTTTGGCCCTTCAAGCAATCGACATGATTTCAAATAACCTGCGCGACGCAACGTATGATGGCGGCGATATGGCGGCGCGCGGTGCCATGCTGATAGCAGCCTGTATCGCTGGTATGGCCTTTTCCAGCAGCGGCGGCAGCGGGTTGGGAATGATCCATGCGCTGGCCCTTGCGATTGGTGGCACCCTAGACGTGCAACACAGCCTGGTTAATACGGTGCTTTTACCCTACGGCATGCAATTTAATAGCGTAGCCGTGCCGAACCGCTTCGCGCGGATCGCCCGCTATATGGGGGTGAACTCGGGCGGTCGGCCAGAAGAAGATGTGATTGCCGACGGCATCGATGCCGTGCGCCTGCTGGCTGCCGATTGTGGTCTTCCTTCACGGTTACGCGATGTTGGCGTGCCCCAAGCGGCGATCCCCAGCATTGTTGATACGGCCCTGACCGACCCGGCCTGGCTGAACAATCCACGCACAGTCACCCCCGAGCAACTGCTCGAAATCCTCTATACTGCCTGGTAATTGCGATTGCGCACAACAGTAGTTTTCTGGCGCGGTGCCTGGCTACACGAGGTGCCGCACCAGAAAACCAAGCCATCAAATGGTTGCAGCATCATTCGCAAACATGGACTATACATAGCTCCCCTGGCCTTTTCCTAGCACCGGTAAAGCAAGTATTTCCCCGCACTGCGTATCCTTTTAACCACCTACCAGCGTTTTACGTATCAGAGCGATCTCGCAAAGGGGACGGCCGTGAACGGCAGAACGACGTTAGTCGGTGTAGATCAGCGTACACGGTTCGCCGGGAAGGCCCTGACAATCGGCACCCTGGTGCTATTGCTCAGCGCCTTCTATTTGCTGCTGATTTCTGTACTCGCGCCACGCCTCGATACCCCCTGGCTTCCCTTAGGCCACACCTTAGCGGCAGTAATGATCGCAACGCTAGTTGTTCCGATCCGCAACCGCTTAGCCTTAGGCTACAACCGCCTGCTGCACCGTGAATGGCAAACCAGCCAGGTCATGTTGCGCGATATTGGCGCATCGCTGGGCCACACGCTCAGCCCGGAAGGGTTGCATTCTATTCTCGTCGATGATTTACCACAGCGCTTGCGCGTACAGGGTGCTACCCTGTGGATGCTTGAACCACCCGATGACCGCGCATTTGTGCTCGTTGGCCAGCCCAACACCGCCAGCCAGCCGCTACTGGTGAATGGCGTAATCGCCCGCCGCCTGATGCACGCGACCTATCTCCTCATTCCCACCGCCGACCGCGACATCGACTGGACGCCGCTCATCGAACAAGGGGTACGGCTGGTGCTCCCGCTCCGCGCTGGTCATCAGCTCATTGGTATTTATGGCTGCGGCCCGGCGCTGCGCGGCCAGTTCTACCCCGAACGAGTGATCAATGTGCTGCTTATGCTCGCACCATCGGTGGGGAGCGCACTCGAAAATGCCCGTGCCTACACCAAAATCGCCCGCCTTAACCGCGAGCTGCTCGAACTTGATCAGATGAAGGCCGAATTTATTCAAAGTGTCGGGCACGAGCTGCGCACACCGCTCACAACCCTCAGCCTTGCCATGCAGCTCTACGATCGCCA
>JAFEAS010000229.1:5764-9643 GCA_018266315.1 Chloroflexi bacterium SZAS-1
GTCGACCGGGTGCTGGCCTTCGATTTAGGGTTAGCCCCACCCGCAGCCGAGCAATCGCCGCCCACGTTACCCATCCGGCTGGCGCCGTTGCTCGATGAGTTGATGGATGCGTATTTACCAATTGCCGCCGCTAAAGGGGTGCGCTTCGATATTCACATTCCGCCCGAACTCACGGCAATGGCGCACATTCCTAGCCTCTGCCGCGCCCTCCACGAAATTGTCGACAACGCCGTGCGCTATAGCATTGGCGGCACGGTAACTATTGCGGCACAGCTGCACGATGGGCATGTGCTACTCAGCATTGCCGACGAAGGCCCCGGTATTCCACAAGAAGAGCGCGACCGCTTATTTGAAGCGTTTTATCGTGGTAGCAGCACGCGCGCCCTGGCCGCCACCCCGGGCGCGGGGTTGGGCCTGAGCATCGCCCGCCGCGATATTGAAGCCTCAAACGGGCAGATCTGGTTAGAGCAAAGTGGGCCGGATGGATCGACCATGTGTATCGCCATTCCTGCGGCTACCCTCACCGATTTACTTATGCACGAAGGCATACGCGAACGCACGGTAAATGCCTAGTACGCACAACGCACTTTTTGGCAATAAAAACGCGGGCGATCTTTCCAGATCGCCCGCGCGTTATTATTACGCTATTTGTTATGGCTATGCGCCAACTTCACGCGCTATCAGTACGCGAGGAGGCAAATGATTAATCACCCGTTCAGCTAAAATTTTTTCGTCGAAACATTCGCCAACATGCAAGCAACTAAGTGCCCAAAGGTTGTTGAGATGAAGCTGCGTGAACACACGCCCGTCGCCAAGATCTCGGTCAGCCAGAATCTGCGGAAGGAGCCGGTCAATCAATACGTCCAGCTCAACAACAGACATAGTACGCTTCCTCTCGCAACGATGCAAGCAACAACGCCTGCAAAATGATCATTTTTTAAACACACAGCGTTAACGAGGTTAACTCGCTCATTTTAACACAATTTGCACCAAAGTCTAGTAGCGATTCACAAGGCCCCTATCAGCTGGAACCCATTGTTTCGTCAGCAAAACTCGCGGTATAATAGCGCGTGTGAGCACCGAAACGGCAAGCCAACAACCAGAAATATGGCCTCTTCGTAGCGACGCGAGCACCAATTTGCTCGAGGCATTCGGCGATCGTCGGCTGGTGCTTATTCTGCTGCTGGCGCTGCTGGCGGGTATCCTCGCATATCAGGCTCCCCCTACTTCGCGTATCCCAATTGGCTGGCTCGGCGATCGGCTGTTTCTGCGCGCGAGCCAGGGCCTGGGTGCCGCCGATGCCAACACATTTTATAGCGATGAGATCATGGGCGAAGCAGGTGACCGCAGCCGCTGGACGCGCCAGGACGCCGAGATAACGCTCCCGGGCGTGGGTGTGAGCGGCAACATTGTTGTAATGCTGCGCGCGCAGGGCTGGCCCGCCGAAATTGCCACCAGCGCAGGCGGGCAACCAACCGTCAATCTACGCGCTAATGGTGTTCCGCTCCCCGCGTTCAAGCCTACAACTGAATGGGTTGAATATTCTTTCCAAATACCAGCGATGGCACGCACTGCCGATGATCTGGTGCTTCAGCTCCACACTTCGGCGACATTCACCGGCGGCGACCCACGCCCTAAGGGCATACGGCTCGACGCGCTGGAGGTGCGCGGCGGCGATGCAGGCGTGGCGTTCGCCCGGCCTGCTGCCTGGCCGGTGGCTTTACTGGTGCTCTGTGGGGGTTTGAGCTTGCTGGCGCTGCTCGCGCTGACCCGCCAGCCAACCCTGGCCTTTGTGCTGGCGACGCTCCTTGTGAGCGCAGCGGCGATTGGGCTGGCGCTGGTGCGGCTGTGGATGGTAGCGCTGCTGCCCACACTGGCGCTCTTTCTGCTGCTTTTGCTGCTGTTTGCGCGCCGCCGCGAGCTGCTGGCATTGGCAGTGGCGCTGCTGCGCCGCTATGGCCGTGGCTGGGCGCTCAACTACGGGCTGGTCGCGATGGTCGCGGCCTGGGTGGCCTACCTTGCCGCGCGGCTCAGCACCACCCTTGAGTTGCCCGGCATCGCTTTTTTTCAGAATAGCTTTCCCGATTCGCTTTTATACGGCTTGCTGGGCATGGGCCTGCTGCTGCTGGTGCTGGTGCGGGGTCGTGAAGGGCTGCCCCGGCTGGCAGGCGCAATTGTGCAGCGGCTTGGGGCACAGCGCTGGGCATTGGCGCTGCTACTCGGCATCAGCCTAATCTGGCTCGGCTACGAGGCGTATCTTGTGGCGCAGCTGCCGTATGTCGGCCACGCCGATTACGCCGACAATGCGGTGGTAGCGCGCAACCTGGTGCGCGGGCACGGCTGGGTTGTCGATTATGTCACGCAGTTTTACCAGCTTAACCCCTATGGGCCGGGCGTCACACGCCCACAGGAAACCTGGCCGCTGATGCAGCCGGTGTGGATCGCGCCGTTCTTTATGTTATTCGGCCCGGTAAGCTGGGCTGCGAAAATACCCAACCTGATTTTCATGGCGCTGCTGGTATGGCTGCTCTACCAGGCAGGCGCGCGCATCTGGGATCGGCGGGTTGGCCTGACCGCTGCAATCATCATTCTCACCAACTACCTGTTCTTCCGGCTAGTGCTCTACACCACCAGCGACCTGGCATTCGTCGTGTTTTCGTTTGGCGCGATCTACTTGCTGTACCGCGCGTTTGAGCACCGAGAACCGAGAACTGAGAACCACGCAATGTCGAACGGTTCCTGGTTCTTCGTTCCTGGTTCTGGTGTGCTGACCGGCCTGATGCTATTGCAAAAGCCAAGCGGCGCGCTGATTGCGGTGGGTATGGGGCTGTGGCTGCTGGCACGGCTGCCCTGGAAGCCATGGCGCGGCTGGCAAGCGCTGCTGCGTGGGCTCGCGCCGGTGGTGGTGTGGGCCGGAATCGCGCTGCTGCTGCTTTCACCTTACCTGCTGCGCAACCTGCTGCTGTTCGGTAAGCCGTTCTATTCCACCGAGAGCCACGATGCCTGGGTACTAGGCTTTGGCGATTGGGAGGATATTTACCGCGTGTTTACGCGCCAGAGCGGCCTGAGCGCCGACGGCGTGCCCGACCGCAGCTGGGTGCTGCGCTGGGGTTTCGATGTAACGCTCGGCAAGCTGGCAACCCAGGCGCAGGCGGTGCGCAACTATCTGCTGCCGCCCTGGCTCGACCAATCGCGCGCGCTGAGCGACCCCGACAGCCAGAAGAAGGCGCTGCTGTTTGGCGTGGGCGCGTGGCTGGCACTGCTCGGCGGGCTTGGCGCGCTGCGCGCGCGGCGCAGCCTGTTCGCGCTGCTGCTGCTGGCGTTTGGGCCGTATATGCTCTTCCTGGTTGGCTACTGGCACGCCGATGAGGAACGTTATTTCTTGATGATAATGCCCTGGATGGCGCTCCTCGCCAGCTACGCGCTGTGGCGCAGCTACGACCGTGTGGCGGCGATTGGTGATGGCCGCTGGGCACCGGCCGGGCTGGCGCTGGCGTTGGTGGCGATTGGGCTGATCATCGCCCCTTCATGGCCGTATAACGCCAAAAAAGTGCGCGAAGAGCCCGCGCTATACCGCGCCGACACCGACGCCTATACCTGGCTGCGCACGCACACCGCCCCCGGCGATGTGGTTATGACGCGGCTACCCTGGCAGCTCAACTGGGTGAGCGAGCGGCCTGCGCTGATGCTGCCAAACACCAACAAGCGCGATGTTTTCTTGAAGCTGGCGCGCTACTACGGCGCGCGCTACCTGGTGCGCGACACCTTTGCGCAGCCCAGCGACGCCACGCGCCAGCTGATTGACAAAATGCTGGAAGATGATCAGCTCGGCATCACCGAGGTCTACGCCACACCACCCTACCCAGCGGTGGTCGATGG
>JAFEAS010000022.1:0-20662 GCA_018266315.1 Chloroflexi bacterium SZAS-1
CTTCAGACATATTGGTATCCTTCTGCATTCTCAGTTCGAGTTTCAGCTAGTATACGCACATAGGTTGCTGATTGGTTTTATATTCTTGGTTTGTGCCTATGGTGTAGACCTGTGGTGGGTAAGTATTATGCTCGGGGCGTGTGGTATGCCGCCAGGAATTCGCACACAGCCTGGGCATAGCGTGCTGGTTGCCCGCGCCGAATGGAATGGCCCACGCCATCAATATGCACAATCTGCCCCTGCCGCCAGCGCCCGGCTAGCTCTTTGGCGAAATCGGGCGTTACCAGCGCGCCTAGCTCTGGCTCGCCAGTGATGAGCAAGATTGGGCAATCCACCTGCTCAATCAGATCAAACCAGGGCGTGCCAGGTGTGTGGATAATATCGAGCGCCTGCGGGGCTACCAGGGTTTTGTCTTCAACCCACTCGGCGTAGTCGGCCTCGGCCCAGTCGGGTCGGGTAGCGCGAGCCTTTGCCAGCTTTTCGGCTGGGCCAAGCGCTTTGGTCGCCAGCAAGTCGGTGCGCCAATCATCGAACACCGCCTGGAGCTGTTCGGTGGTGATGCCGCGGCCTGCGGGCGGATCTTCGAGAATAAGCGCACGCGCCAGGCCGGGGTGGCGTGCGGCCATTAGCGCAGCGGTGGCGGCCCCCATCGAGTGACCAATCACGATCGGCTGCGCAAGGTTCAGCGCTGTAATCACGCCGGCCAGGTCTTCCGCCAGCTGGTCGTAGGTATAGCCGCCAGGAGGCTGCTCGGATCGGCCATGGCCGCGGGCGTCGTAGAGCACCAGTTCGTAGCCGGGAGGAAGCTGGCCGAGAATGGGCCGCCAGTAGTGCCCACTATCGGTAAGACCGTGGACAAACAGGAGCGCAGGCTGGCCGCTGCCGCTGCGCTCGCAGTAGATGTGTACTCCGTTAATCAGCAGCTCGCCTGCCTGCCAGGTTGACATGCAATCCTCGTTTCTATTCCACCCAAGGCTGCACGACTTCTTGCCGCGCATATGATTCTACATAGCCACAAAAACTGCACCGATATGAACGAACATACCATTGGCGCCGCCGTTTCGTCACAATTTCGCCAGTCCATTTGCTTGTTTCGGGTTTGCCTTCGATCCATACCTGCATTGTACGGCCAGCATACGTATCTTCGGGGATAAAGCCCCGCACCATAAGTGTTTGGCATTTGGGGCACAACGGCGGCAATGTCGGCTCCAATCGCTCAGTTGGGCCAATAGCAGCAACATTCGGGCTGTCATCTGCTTCTGGCTGAGTAGCGGCATGCAGCGGTGTGCCACAATTGGGGCAAAAATTTGCGGTTGGCGGTATCTCTTCTTGGCAGGTTCGGCAGTTCATAGGCGACCTTACACCATTGCTAGAAATTCGTGTACCGCTGCCAGGTACGCGGCTGGCTGGTCGCGGCGAACACAGTGCCCGGCCCCAGCGATACGCACTAGCGTACCGTTGCGCCAATGCTGCTGTAGTTCGGCGGCGATCGCCGGCTGCACAACGACGTTCAGCTCAGGCTCGCCGGTGATGAGCAGAATCGGGCAGGTGATCTGGTCAAGCAGCGCTTCCCAGGATGTACTGGGCGCATACACCACTTCCATCGTTGCCGGGCTTACCTGGAACTTCGCGTCGGCCCACGGCCCGAGCTCGGCCTCGGACCATTTTGGCGAGCGAAATCGCTCTCTGGCGATTAGCGCTTCGCGGCTAAGCGATTGTTCTTCGCGCGTTTCGGCGCGCCATTGTTCGGCTAGTTGCTGCGCCTGGTCAAGCGGCACGTCGCGCGCCACCGCCGGGTCTTCGAGGATGAGCGCGCGCACCACGCCCGGGTTAAGCGCCGCCATCAGCGCGGCCGTTGCCCCACCCATCGAATGCCCGACCACCACCGGCTGCGTAAGCCCCAGCGCGTTGATAAGCCCGGCCAGGTCGGCGGCGTGCTGGTCGAAGCTATACCCGGTTGTGGGTTTATCGGAATGCCCGTGGCCGCGCGCGTCGTACACCACAACATCATACGTATCGGCCAGCGGCGCGAATACCGGCAGCCAGCACGGCCCGCTATCGGTGAGGCCATGGGCCAGCACTAGCGGCGGCTTGCCGTTATTGGTACGGTAGTAATGAATGCTGACGCCGTTGGTATGAACATCGCCAGTATGCCAATTGTGCATATGTCCTCCAGGAATACATTGCATCTTCGTGATTTTTGGGTTCTGCGCAAAAATCACGAAGGAGCAGAAGAATTTGCTGAGTTAAACGAAATCCCTCCATCTATAGGTTGCGCGGCTACGCATGCCAGCAGGCCGCACAAAATTATACTGCCTGCTGCAATCGAAGCAACCCTTCTTCGGCCCGAGTGCAATCGCCATCGGTAGCAGCCAGCGCCCGGCGGTAGCAGGTTGCCGCCTCGCCTGGCTGCCCCAGCCGCTCGTAGCAACCGCCTAATGCCATCAGGGCATCGAGCCGCTGGTCACGCAGCTCGGCCCGCCGCCCTTCCACATACGACGAATCGCCGAAGAACGGGCAGTCGTCCATATAATCGCCACGGTATAGCTCTAGTGCCTCGGCGAGGGCGCTGCGCGATGTTTCGAGCTGGCCCTGGCGCAGCAGCGTGTGGCCGCGCTCGGTCGCTGCAGCGAAGGCATCGGCGTCGCACCATGCGACGATCTCGGGGTTGAGCCAGTAGCGCTCGTGGTGATAGGTAATCAGTCGGCTTTCGTTGCCGCGCCGTAGTCCTGGCTCCAGCGTGCGCCGGAGCGCGGCCACCGTGCGGTGAAACGCTGCGTCGGCCTTGTCGAGGTCGAGATCGGGCCAGATAACTTCTTCAGCCTCGTCCTTGGTCAGCCCACGCCCGCGCCGGTCGAATAGAAATGCGAACAGCGCCTCGGCCTGGTAGGTGCCAGCCTTATCGCCGCCCCAGCGCTCAATTGCTGCGCCACCACGTTCGGCGCGCAGCGGCCCCAGCGCAAACACGCGCAGGCCATCGCTTGGCGCAGTAGGCTGGTCTGGCGCAGGCTGTGCGGCTAACCGTAGCGCTTCAAGCGCCTGCGCTTCGAGCAGCTCTTGCTCAGATTGGAGCTGGCGGCTCTGCTCGGCCAGCGCAGCGAGTGTCAGCTCTTCTTCCTGCTGCGCCCGAATGAGCTTGATCGTGCGTGCCAGGTAATCGCCGAGCAGGCGCAGCAGCGCGCGCTCGGTTTCGCGGAAGGGTTCGCCCGAGCGTTTCGCCCCCAACATCAGTAAGCCGTAGATCACTTCGCCACGCTGAAGCGGCAACAGCAGGCGCGCGCTGGGCCAGGGCGCCCAATCCCCATAATGGGTTTGTGGGATTTCAGGCGCGCTGACGTTGCGTAGGGCTGTGTCGCTTGGTGGCTCGCTGCCATAGCTTGCCAACACATGGAGTCCTTCACCTTCTTGCACTGCTACCGCGCCGCTGCGCAGCCCCAGCGTGCGGCAAATCGCGGTAAGTGCCGCTTGCAACTGCCCCGACAAATCGCCGCGCTGGTTCCAATCGTCGCTCAGCTCGCGCAGCAGGCGTGCGTAATCGAATTCGCGATGGAAAAAGCGCCGGTCGATCTGGGCACCAACCCAATCGCGTAGTGGCCCAAACACGGCAATCAGCACAATCAGCGTGAAAATAGTGACGATCGGCAGCTGGATGCGCGGCTGAATCAGCTGGCTGGCGAGCGGCTCGGCGATCAGCAGCACGCCAACATACAACGCTGTGAGCATACCGCCCAGCAGCGAGCGGTAAAATGTGCGTTGGAGCACGCGCGCCGGTAGTAAGGAGCGATAGGCCAGCACCGCGTAGGCCAGCAATGCTAGCGCGGCATCCATCAGGGCGTGGCCGGGTGCTGCTTGCCAGCCCAGGTTTCGCGCAATTGTCGCCCACAGCGCACCGGCCACACCCACCACTGCCGAAAGTGCGAACAGCGCGCGCCGCCGCCGCTCCAGATCATCATCGACGGCGCGCCGGTAGCTCAAGAACATCAGGAACAGGGCCGCCAGCATCGGCAGCGCGCGTTGCAGTGTCCAGGGTGTCACCAAGGCATCGGGGAAGCGCAGGCCGCTAACCGCATCCACGCGCAGCGAACCAAATACAGCATAGAATGCGAGCGCGACCCCCGAGGCATAGAAGAGCACCAGCAGCAGCTTCTGCCAGCCAGGTATTGGCCCATCGGCCACCAGCACCATAATGAAGTGAAAGAACACTGGTGTGAGTAGTACGGTTTCTACCAGCTGGGCAATATCCAGGTACGTGCGCGCTTCGGCAGAGCGGCTGATACCAGGGAGAAATACCGCCAGCCCGTAGATGCTCAGGTGCAGGCACAGCCAGGCAAATGCCTGCGCCGGCCGATCGCGCGGCGCACGCACCAGCAGGCTCAAGCCCAGCCAGCACGCGAGCACGGCCATGAGAAAGGCGGGGATGCCTGGGAGTAGCGCAAGCAATACGTTGAGCGACATAACTGTTAACAGCACCTTTGGCAACAGTACGATCTGTCGCAGTATAGCATTGGCCTGGGGCAGGCGGCAAGGGTGGCTATCGGCGTAGCTGTGTGTACGCGAGAACATGGTAGCGTATAGCCCGCCGCAGGAGGGACTAGCATTCATTCCCGGGGTGGAGGGTAGCGCTACAAGTGAATGCTATACTACATCCGTCTTTAGCCCAGTGTGAGGAGCGCCTTCATGGCATTGTTGCATAGATTTCCCCTTTCGTCTGCCCCGCCGGGTATTGCATGGCGCGCGCTTAATACCGATGATACCGCAGCGCTTGAGACGCTTGGGCGCAGCTGCCAGGCTACCGATGGTGGATTTCTGCTTCTGCCAATCGCTAGCTACCTTGCAGACGCAGCGCCTGCAATTGGCGCGTTTGGCACCAACGGCGAGCTGCTGGCCTACACAGCTGTGCGTCTCACCGAAGCCCCAGGCGAGGCGCTCGCCGCGATTATTGGGCAAGTACATCTCACCGCGCGTGGGCGTGGCATTGGCCGCTGCCTGATGGATTGGAGCGTCGCGCAAGGCCAGGCACTAGTAGCAGGCACCAACGCAAGTCAGGGTGCGTTGCGCATCAGCACCGAGGGGCTTACCCCAGCTGCCGCGCGGCTGTATGCCAGGTTTGGCTTTGTTCAACAGTTTGCAGAAGACATCATGCGGCATGATCTGGCCGTGTTGCCGCATGCCCCGCTACCTGCTGGCATTGAGCTGTTGCCCTGGGCGGCTGAGCGCGCGGGTGCGTTTTTCGCAGCGTATACTGATTCATTCCGCACACGCCCCGGCTTCTCAGGGTGGAGCGCCGAGCAGTGGATTAGCTGGGCCATCGACGATGACGATTTCCGCCCGGATTGGACACTGCTGGCGGTACACGATGGCACGCCGGTTGGGTTCATTCTTGGCGGCGAGGGCTGGGTTGTACAGGTGGGCGTCGTACCCGAATGGCGCGGGCGCGGCCTGGGGGCTGCCCTGGTCGCCGAGGTATTACGGCGCGCTCAGGCTGGCGGCGCGCAAGCAATAATGTTAGATGTAAATGTGAATAACCCGGGGGCCGCGCGGGTGTATGCCCGCCTCGGCTTCGCCGCCACTGGGCAGCGCGCCCGCTACCTGCGCGCCCTGTGAGTACTGGCTAGTATTGCCATTGCAGGGTTGTCTGTAGGCGTTCGGCCCACATCGCCGCCCGGCCGCTGCTGCGCCAGTGCGCATGGTAATCGAGCATTTCCAGGCAGCGCAGCCGCTGTAGGCTAGCGATGCGCAGGTTCGTTGCAGTGTCATTCGCAATACCGGCGGCAGCCAGCAGCTTCGGCCACGCGCTAGCCCAGCGCCCGGCATGATGGTAGCGTACCACCCATCCCCACCATGCTGCGTCGAATAAGGCGTCGGTCATGCGGGCAAACTCCAGGTCGAGCAGCCCCACAACATGTGCACCATCAAGCAGTGCGTTCACCGGGCAGAAATCGCCGTGCGCAAATACCGCTGGTCGTTCGGCAAACAGCCCTGGCAGTTCGGCAATCGTAGCTACAAGTGGTGCAATTGTTGAAGCAGCGAGCAAAGGCTTGCAGCGCGCCAGCATGTCCTGGGCGTGTTGGGCGAGGGTCGCAGGCGCTGCCCAGGCTGTACTCAGCTCAAGCCCCGCTGTAGAAACCTGTGCCAGGCGCGGCAACAATGTGCCCATAGCGCTGGCAGCCAGCACAGATCCAGGCAAGGTGCTCATTCGGCTGGCGGCTGGCTCGCCAGGCAGGTATTCGCGGACGGCGTATGGTGCATTGGCCGTGGCATTGGTGGCAAGCAGGCGCGGTGCAGTAATTCCAACTGCAGCCAGGCGCGGCGGCAGCATCTGCCCCAGGTAGAGCTTGTGCGCGGCGAGTGGGCCAGCCGCCAGCCGCTGCACGATCAGGTGGTCGCCATGGGCGAGTGTTACCAACAGGGTTTCATTTTCAAAGCCCCATCCACAGCGCTCGGCAGCCACGACAGGCGCGCCAATAAGGGTGCTCAGCATAGATAAATCGGGAGAGCCATCGTGCGGTGTATTCGTCATAGCAACCTACCATGATAGCGAGTGATACCAAGTTCGCTATGAGTATACGCACTACGTACTTAGATGTTGGCTTTGTCGTGCGTGGTCTACCCCTATAACAAAACAACCTCGCATGGTGTTGGCAGGGTGCCAGTATACCATGCGAGGTTGCTGCGTACAGCTATTGTTACACACTAGCCGCGCTCACTCGTTTCTGTAGCGTTTGGGTTCGTGTTGGGTAACCAGTGAATTGGCACATTGCGGTCGGCGGGCGGCAGGGCAAAGGGGTCAGGTCCTTCGTCTTCCTCTAGCTCTTCGATCATCACCGGGCCAGTATCATGCGCCCAAGCAATCAGGTCGTCGATAGTGTACCAGCCAGGGCGATACAGATCTTGCTCACTAGGGTTCAGCCAGAACTTAATGCCTCCATCCATCCACTGCCAGCGCTCAAGCGAATGCCATTCTTTGCCCTGATCGTGTAGGGTAGATTTTACTTCTTCGAACAATTGCAATAGTTCTGGCAGGCGCAGCCCTTCGGTGCGGCGAACACGCAGCAGCTGGCGATTGATGGCGTCGCGGAGCTGTTCCAGCTGATAAACGTCGAGATCCTGTATGTCTATCAATTTCTGGCATCCTTTCTCGCTCGGCGCAGTGGGGCGGGTGTCCCGTGCAACCATGAGTCTCTAGGTGGTTGCCCGCGCAGCGTGCCTCGTCGGTATCTGCATGTCTACGTTGTTATGGTATAACCGACACTTTCATTATAAGGAAATACTAGCCATGTTGTATAAGAAACTTGTTACAATTCACTGATGATTTCGTTGCTTTGTCGTTCATTACTGCAATAATAATGCCCTGGCTGGAGGATAGTATTGCTTGGATGATGTCGGGCTTACTCAATGGACGTGTGTACTGATCTGCCGAATTTGGAACATCACAGCTGCGTATGTCCTACACTATATACGAATAAACGTTGAAGGCAGTTTCTTTTTGCTCAGTGTTATGTGGTCAAGCGCAGTATATGCCAAGAAGCGCCGATACTTCAGGCAATTGGCAGTATTGCGGTAGGGCTGGTGTGCGACCGGGCAGCAGGTGTGGCAGTAGAGTCGGGGCTACCGCGATGTAGGCAGGTTGCGGAAGTTCGGAAGATCACAAAGTCCCTTCCTCCAACCGAAAGGAAGGGACTCGTTTGGAGGCGACGACCGGATTTGAACCGGTGAATGGAGGTTTTGCAGACCTCTGCCTTACCACTTGGCTACGTCGCCATCCCGGCGATTCTAGCATACTCGCTCGGCACTGTCAAAGGCTTGATTTGCTCGTGAGCACATGCTATCATGCACTGTACTTCGATATCATATGTGGCCGGACATTTGCCAGCCCCCACATCAATAGTGATGTGGGGATTTGTGTCCCCATCCACAACGACGTGGCACGGAAGGAGCACAACGTATGATTGCATTTGTGTTGAGTGGTGGCGGTAACCGGGGCGCATTACAGGCCGGGGCGCTCGAGGTACTCATTGAACGCGGAATAGTACCTCAGCTGATCGTGTGTACGTCGGTGGGGGCGCTGAATGGGGTGGTGCTCGCCGCCACTGCCACGCCCGAAGGGGTGCGGCGGCAGGCCGCCAACTGGGCACACATTCGCCGCTCCGATGTATTCCCAGGGAATGGTTTCACGGTGGCATGGCGTGTACTCACTGGCCAGGGCAGCCTGCATAGCCGCGAGAATTTTGCGCGCTTTGTGCTTTCAACGCTGCCGCCCAATGTGCGCCGCTTCAAAGATCTGAAAATACCTTGTATCGTCACCGCCACATCGCTCAATACAGGTCAATTGCGCCTGTTTGGCCTGGATTCCTCAGAACGTTTGCTCGATGCCCTGCTGGCAAGCACGGCCATTCCACCATTTTTCCCGCCCTACAGCTACCAGAATGAGCAATTACTCGACGGTGCGCTGGTGGCAAATCTTCCGCTCTCCCACGCTATTCAGCGCGGCGCGCGCACAATCTACACGCTCGAAATCGTTGATGATATGGCGGTTTCGAGCCGCCAGGGGCTGCGCTATACACTCACCTCATCGCTCAATGCGATGCTCAATCGGCAGCACGAGCAAGAACGCCAGGTAGCAGCCCTGGCGCATGCGCGCGGTATCACGATTCACGATATTAAGCTCACGAGCGGCCAGAGCCTGGCATATAACGATTTCAGCCACAGTGCCGAGCTGGTAGAGGCCGGTCGGCGTTCGGTTATCGACTACCTCGATGCTCACCACACAGCCCGTACTGCGCCGTTCGAGCGGCTGACGGGCAGCCTGCGCGAGGCCTTTCGCACCCTGGGGGCGCGGCGCGGGTTACCGCCACCTGCGCCGCCCGCTGCGCCGAACGTCGTGGGCTAGCCGAAGTGTGGTAGTATCATGCCGGTGCCGCATTTGTCCGTTGCTTAGCTGCGAACAAGACTACTGAAGAACGAAGAGGAATCCTGCATGCGTCTGGTTACCTACCAGGATGCGCGCGGCGCACACATTGGCGCGCTACGCGACGAATCGGTGGTTGTTGCGCTCGATTCGCTGGCTTCAACGATGCTGGCGCTTATAGAAGGTGGGCCAGATGTGCTGCAAGCGGCACACAATGTAGTGGCGCGCGCTACTACCGCCCAGCCGCTGAGCGAGGTGCAACTGCTTGCGCCGATCCCACGCCCGCGCCAAAACATTATCTGCCTAGGCATGAACTATGTTGAACATGCATATGAATCGATGCGTGCTAAAGGGTTGCCACCTAGCCTGCCGCCGCACCCAGTGTTTTTTACAAAAGCAGCGACAGCAGTATGCGCCCCCGAGGATGATGTCCCGCTCGACCCGCATGTGACGGCGGCGCTCGATTATGAGGTTGAGCTGGCGTTTGTGATCGGGCAGGGTGGTAAGAACATCGCGCGCGAAACGGCGATGCGGCATGTGTTTGGCTATACCATTCTGAATGATATTTCAGCGCGCGATTTACAAAATCGCCACCAGCAGTTTTACAAGGCTAAAAGCCTTGATCGCTGCTGCCCAATGGGGCCTTGGATTGTGACCGCCGATGAAATACCTGATCCTACAATACTGGGCCTGCGCCTGCGTCTCAATGGCGAACCCCGCCAGAATTCGACGGTGGCCGACCTAATCTTTGATATTCCGACAATTATCGAGGTACTTTCGCGTGGGCAAACGCTCGAATCAGGAACCATTATTTCGACTGGTACGCCAAGTGGGGTAGGGATGGGTTTTACACCGCCCCAGTATATGCAGCCTGGCGATGTAATGGAAGCGGAGATTGACCGGATTGGAGTGCTGCGCAACCGGGTGGTAGCGGTAGAATGATGTAATCAACGCTCCCGAACTTTTTTTCGGGAGCACCCGCAACTTATGCTACGGGTAGCTCCCGAAAACACACATCATTGGGTGATGGAAAGGCGAGGTGGAAGGTTAGCGCTGTAAGCGAATTGCGTCGCGGATTTCGGTGAGCAGCACTTCTTCTTTCGTTGGGCCAGCTGGCGCAGCAGCTTGCTCTTTCTTCATGCGGTTAGCACTACGCACAATTAGGAAGAGTGCGAACGCGATGATTAAGAAATTGATGACCGCTGTGATAAAAGCGCCAACGCCAATCACGTGGGCACCGGCTTCCTTTGCGGCTGCGTAAGTGGGAAATACCTGCCCTGAGAGGTTGATGTACACGCTTGAGAAATCGGGCTGGCCGAAGATTAGGCCGATGATCGGGTTGATGATATCGGCGACCAGCGAGTCGATGATCTTCCCAAACGCTGCACCGATGATAACCGCCACTGCCAATTCAAGTACATTCCCCCGTGCAATAAAATCACGGAACTCCTTCAGCATACGTTTAGCCTCCTCAAATTACGGCTGATGGCTATCAAGTGCCATCTTCTACAGGCGACCCGCCACTGAATGTGTACAATGAAGTGGCAGGTACTTCTTTGCACGCAACCAGGCGGGTTCGTATTATATGACGGAATCGTTATTTGTTTGTCACAGTTTCGAGGATGGCGGATCGCTATCGGCGCTAAGCGGGAAGATGTTATGCTCGTCGAGGGCCGCGTAGATACGCTCCAGCAGGCGCCGCCGCACCTGAGGCGCCATGCCGTGCTGCGCTTTCACTTTGAGCATAAGCTCAGTCGTTTCGCTGATCTGGCCGGCTTCGCTAATAATTTCGGGTGCCTCGAACACATCGGGGCCAGGGTCGGCGATAATCGATTGGAGAATGGACAGGCCTTCGTCGAGCCGCGCGGTTGGGATGGTCAGGTGTATATGGGCTGCGGAAAAGCTGCCGCGTGTGAAATTGCGAATGGTACGTATATCGCCGTTTGGTACCGTCCATAATTCGCCATCGTCGCCGCGCAGCAGTGTTCGTGTCAACGAAACCTGTTCGACAACCCCAATGACATTTCGGCCGCCAATTTCAACCTTCTCGCCAATCGTAAACTGGTCTTGAAGGAGCAGCTGGATGCCACACATTACATCGCTAATAAACGGGCGTGCTGCAAAGCCTAGCCCGGCGCTAAACAGCCCCAGTGCTGTGGTAAGCGCCGCCGGTGTTGTTACCAGGCTAAGCATAAAGATAGTGCCAAGCAGCACGGCCAGCGCATTCATCAGCGACACAATCAGTTGGCGCAGCGTAACGCTTCGCTGTTCGCTCACCCGGCCCCGCAGCCGTCGGCGATAGTAGGCAAGCCGCCAGATGATCCAGGCTAGTATGCGCCCAATCAGTACGAAAAGCAGCAAACCTACCATACCAATAAGCAGGTAGCTGAAGAAAAGCAATAAGGCGTTGACCAGTTGGTCGAATAGCTTTGAAGCCATAGGTGATGCAGCGTACTTTCTTCAGGGCACAGCTTATACGGCGTTGTTCGGGCGGAGGGGCTGGCGGGCGCTTTGCTACACCCAACTGCCACCTCGCCTGCTGCCTACCGGCACAGCAGCACCGGCACCGAGCTTTCGCGCAACACCTGATCGACCGAGCTCCCCAGCATAATTTCGACCAGCGGATTGAAGCCGTAGCTCCCAATCACAATCAAATTACTTTGGTGCGTGTGCACGGCGCTGAGAATAGCATCGCTGGCTGGCCCTTCGGCAAGCTCGTAGCTGGCTTGAACGCCATGACGCTCAAGGTATTCGCGCGCGCGCTGCAGCGTGGTCGCCGAAACCGTGTGTTCGTCAGCTTCTTCAGTTGCAGTAACGACATGCAAGGTAAGTTTCCAGCTGAGCGACAGGTACGTAGCGGCAAATAGCGCCTCTTCGGCTTTGGGGCTGCCATCGTAGGGCAGTAGCGCGCGCGTGCTTTCGATCGCGGGGCAGGGTACGGCGAGGATCGGGCGTGGGCAGCGTTGCACGAGGGTGCGAAAACCCGAGCGCAGGCGCGCAAATGGCTCGGTGCCGGGCGGGTACGAAAGGCTGACGACGACCATATCGGTCAGGCGCGCGCGGTCGCAAATCTGGCGTGTGACATTGCCCACATCAATCGCAAGCCCGCCGTCGACACCTGCGGCGGTACAGCGCCGCGTAAATTCGGCACGTAATTCCGCTACTGCTGCGCTCTGGCGTCCGGCCTCGTTCGGCACCACATGCAATCCCGCCAACCGCGCCTGCTCGCGCCTGGCAATCAGCAACGCCTGTTCGAGCGCATACCAGCCAGCATCTTCACCATTGATTGCTACCAGCAGATCGGAAACGAGGTGTTCACCATACGCCTGCATGCCGCGTTCCTGTCGCCAGGCACCGGGCGGCGGGCCTGCTTCGAGCGTATCGGGTACGACTATGTCAAGCAGTTTGCCACCCAGGCGGGCAACGGCATTACGTGTCCCATGCTGGCTCGCCAGATCGGAAATGGCCGCCTTGGGGCCAACCTGCCAGCCGAGCGACTGCTCAAGTGCATTGCGATGCTGGGTAAGCCAGATGTATAAATCTGTCTCGCTGCGGCCTGGGAATTCGTGCAGCGTGCCCTGGGTGCGCATCTCGGCGATAATCGGCATGTATACAGTGTCGTACCAGTCGGCAGCAGCAGTGGGCAGCACAACGGCTTCGGATTGCTGGCGGGCCATTTGTTCGCGGTGGGCCTCAATCTGTTCGAGCAGGATTGAGTATTGGCCTGGTGCGGTGACATTGAGGGTGGCGGTAGGGCGTTGCTGATCAAGATCGGTTGCTTCTAAAAAACCGGCATATTCGGCCTTAATGATCAGATCGTCGGGCGAATCGCCAAGCACGAATGGCACGCGCGTCTGCACGTCGGTAACATAGGCATGAATGTGCGTTGCCCCAGTTTCGCGCGCAACCGAAACTCGATGGTTGCCATCGAGCACAAAATACGCATTGCCCAGCTTATACACTTCAATTGGGGGTACACCCGCTTCGCTTTCGATTGCGCTGCGCACGCCCGCCCAGCGCATGGCGTCGCTATCTTTTCGCGGCAGAAAATCGCGTGTGAAATCGCTGTATCGTCCAACGCTTCCAACAATCGCATCAAGCGGAATATCGTGCAGCTCGCGTTTCGCGCTGACCTGCGCCTTGAGTTTCTGCCGGACATCTTCGAACGAGAGGAGATCGGTTGAATGCCCTGTTAAGCGGGCGATAAGCTCGCGCATAGCCGCGCGCCGTCGCGCTTGCTGAAAATCTCCGAGTGCGGTGGTGCTGGGCATAAGGCTATTCGGCACGGTGTCCCCTTTCCTCTGGTTTGGCGCGTAGGCGTATTGTACCGCCGTTTGCCCCTGACGATATACGTCATCTACTGCCACTTCCGGGCGGATGGAACGAAATGTGCAATAGACGCTCTTGCTTCCTAACGTAACAGAAGCTTTTGCTCTATAATCAGAACGCTATTGATGAGCGAAGAAGGAGCGCTTCAATCGGTAGTTTTGTGTATTAGCATTGTAGTACATTGAGGGGGATTCGCAGCGTATGGCCCAAATTCTGTTTATGCTTGGCGCAATTGTGCTCACTCTGCCCGGTATTGCACTGCGCCTGATGGGCATTCATATCAGTCCGCTGACAGATTCGTTCATTTTTGGGATGGCCGTTGTTGGGGCGGCGTTTTTGCTTTCGTGGGCTGCCGAAGTTGCGCAGCACGACATTCCACGCGCATTGGCGCTTACTATCCTGGCGCTGATAGCTGTGCTACCCGAATACGCTGTCGATATGTACCTGGCCTGGCGCGCCGCCGACGACCCGGTGACGTATGGGCCGCTGGCACTGGTGAATATGACTGGCGCGAATCGCCTGCTAATTGGCCTGGGGTGGCCGACGGTCGTTTTGCTCTATTGGTGGCGCTCGCGTAGTATGGGCAAACCAACCACTGGCATTACCCTTGATGATGGACAGAATACTGAGATTTTGTTTTTGGGCCTGGCGACGCTGTATTCATTCTTGATTCCACTTAAAGGATCACTTGACTTAATTGATGTTGTAGTGCTGGTGACAATTTTTGGCTTTTATGCCTGGCAAGTTTCTAAGTCCGCGCATGTCGAGCCTGATCTGATCGGCCCGGCGCGCGTGATTGGGCAGCTGAACGATGGCCCGCGTCGGCTGGTAACGGTGCTGTTTCTGCTGATTGCGGGCTTTACGATCTTTATGGTGGCCGAGCCGTTCGCCGAGTCGCTGATTGACGCGGGCGTTGATTTAGGGTTTGATCGGCGCACGCTGGTGCAGTGGCTGGCGCCGCTGGCCTCAGAAGCGCCCGAGTTTCTGATCACTGGTATTTTTGCGTGGCGCTTGCTGGGCGCGGCCAGCCTTGGCGCGTTGGTGTCGTCGAAGGTGAATCAGTGGACGCTGCTGGTGGGCACGGTGCCGCTCGTATATAACCTGGCCTCGTATACAATTGGCAAGCCAATACCAACCAAGTTACAGCTCGATCAGATCCAGCGCGACGATTTGCTGTTAACCTCGGCTCAATCGGCGTTTGCGGTTGCGATGCTGCTTGGCCTACACCTCTCGATCGGTGAGGCGGCGCTACTGGTTGTGCTGTTCTTAGTCCAGCTGGCCATTCCTGCCACACATACTGCTGTAACGGTTATCTATATTGCGCTGGCGCTGTTCTTCGCTATCCGCAATCGCTCACAAATTGCCGAGGCGTTTCGGAGCCTGCGCCGCTCGCCTGCGCATAGCTCGCACCATTAGTGTTGATCACCGAAGCTGGCTGGAAGAACGCCTTATCCTTCTCGGTGCAGGCGTTTTTTCTGGCTCGGTTGCCCCGAACTGCTGTAACTTAGCTACAAACCGCCGCAAGTGGGGATCCGAGCGTTCATATGGCAGCTGCTTGAGTGGGAACCATGTAACCTGCAAAAATTCGCTGTGGTCGTAGCGGAGTGCTTGCTGGCTGTCACCATGAAGTACATACCACAATGAAACGTCGGTATGGCCTGCGCTATGGCCTACGGTTTGCGTCACGGTTAGAAACAATGGGTTAGGGAGGAGGAATCTGGCGCGTAGGCCTAGCTCTTCCCTGGCTTCGCGTATCACCGCAGTCTGAGGATGTTCATCGGGTTCGACATGACCACCAGTTGGCAGCCAAAGCTCGGCTTGACGATGATCGACCAGCAGTAACTGTTGCTGCGCCGGATCGAAGACTGCAAAGTAGGCAACCAGGTGTTGAGGCGGCGTAGCGGGCTTATGGATACGGTAGAGCGGTGCGCCACTGTTGATCCAACGTAATGTAGCTTGTTTATGCTGTTCCTCAAGCGTATCATAGGGCGCGATTGTATGGATTAAGGCGGCAATTGTTGTTCGCATATTCCCTATTGTTCCTCACCAAAATGCCCAGCATCGAATTAGAATCTCAGCACGCTATGTAGGCTGTAGATACACGAATTTAAACCCATCCATATACTGAACGCACTGTGGCATAAACTGTAGCGCTTGGTATGGTGTCGCACCGAAGTCAAGGCGATCCAGTCGCTGGTCGTAATAGCGTACCGCATTCACGTCGTTATGCGTGAACGTTTCGGCAGCTGCGTTGTGGCTGAGTACTACCCCCACAGGGTTGAGTACTGGCGTGCTGACCCAGGGCTGCCGGGCGAGCGCCATACTACGTCTGAAACCAATGATGCGCAGAAGGGCTAACCCTGCTGCTACCGACGTGCGTTGGGGCTGCCCAATGGTGCCGGTGAGAACCGGCTGCTGTGTGTCTGCGGCGGCGAAGCTGAAGCTTATATGCTGGCGGTTACGCGTAATCGCGCTGCTGGTGAGCTGCGCATTGAGGCTGAGGAGTTCGCGATTATACGCGACTACTTGCGGCGTGTTATTCCATAGCCCATAGCACAGCATATGGATATTGGGGCGAGTAAGGAGAATGGCGAGCGTGTTCAATGGATTGTTCGGCAAGGGCGCAAGTGGGCGGCGTGAGACGAAGAAAGAAATTTGCAGCTCATGGTGTGGGCCGAGGCTCGCAGCGGTGAAGTTGCAAATCCATAGACCAATTATCGCTTTGCCATCCGCCGTTTGCACCGGTGTAAGTGCTTCATGGTGAAGCAGACGCTGGACTACTTCAAGCTCGCCTACTCCGCCAATAAAGAGTCCGTACCCGTTGTAGATTTGGTATGGTATAGGCACTTCGCCAATAGAAATAAAAGCCGTGCCAGTGCGCGGGTGCTGTTTAAAGAGCGGATGCTCTGAGCTGGGCATGAAAACCTCGGTCGATGCTGTACTGGCGGTTCGTGCCACACTGCTTGTGTGATGAGCATGCCACGTAGTAGGAGTAGGGCTTCGCGTGCCGGTTTATGTGCCTGCGGCAGCCTGGTACTTTCTTCTGCTTCTTGGTCGTTTTTGCGCGCAGCACAAACAGTGACCAAGAAGATAGAGGCGTTGCTTGGGTAAGCGAAAGTTTAATATTACGCACTATGCACTTTGAGCTTGGCTTTGTATTGTGTCGCGCGTAGTGCGAGCATATTCAAACAGATTTGGTATCCGTGGGCCGGGCCGCAGCCAGCAGGTGCAGAAAACGCCCCAGCACCATAATACCCGCTGCCACATCGGCCTGCGTTACCGCTTCGGCTGGGTTGTGGCTTATACCACCCGCGCAGCGCACAAACAGCATCGCCACAGGCACAAGTGCCGCGAGCGCTACAGCATCGTGGCCAGCGCCACTGGGCAGCCGGTGGGCGCGTATGCCACCCGCTTCAACCGCTTGCGCCAGCAGTTCAGCCAGGCGCATATTGCACTGTACTGCTGCACTGGCCTGCACAAGCTCCCACCCAAGGGTCAGCTGACGCGCCTGGGCAATCTGCTCGGCGCTGCTGCGCAATGCCTGGCAAGCCGTCAGGCACGTGGCATCGTCCTGGTGGCGCACATCGAGCAAGAGCGTGACAATGCCCGGAATGACATTACTTGCGCCAGGCTCGGCGTTTATCTGGCCGACTGTCGCCACCAGGCCCGCCGTGCTACGCGCCTGGGCCTCAACCGCCAGCACAAACTCGGCGGCAGCGCACAGCGCATCGCGGCGCAACTGCATCGGTACCGTACCAGCGTGCCCGGCCATGCCCTGAAACGTTACCGCAATCCGGCTCTGGCCTGCGATCGCTGTAACCACGCCCACCGGCAGATCGAGTGCTTCGAGCACTGGCCCTTGCTCGATATGTAGCTCGACATAGCCCAGCAGATCATCGGGCGTGCGCGCCGCCTCAGCTAGGCGCATAGGGTCGCCACCAAATGCGCGTATTGCCGCGGCCATGCTCATACCATCAGCATCAGTGCGTTCAAGCGTAGCGGGGGCAAAACGCCCGGCTACTGCGCTGCTACCCAGGTAAGTGCTATGAAAGCGCACTCCTTCTTCATCGGCAAAGGCGTACAGCTCAAGCGCAAATGGCAGGCGCGTGCCAGAATCGTGGAGCTGCTGCACGCAGGCCAGCGCTGCCAGCACGCCAAGCGGCCCATCGTAGCGCCCGGCGTCGCGCACCGAATCGAGGTGCGAGCCAAGCAGCAATGTTGGTGCTGACGGTGTCGCAGCTGCGTAGCGTCCCACTAGGTTGCCGATCGTGTCCTGGTGTACTGTCATGCCCGCGTCGCGCATCCAGCCCGCAACCAGCGCATTGGCGCACGCCATGGCGGGTGTGGCGAATGGCCGGGTGATCCGGCTTGGCTCTTCGGTGCAGCTCGCTAGCGCGTCACAGCGCTGCATAACAACTTCGGCGTAGGTATCAGATTGCATACATGGCCCACATTAGGTTACCGATTGCACCACAGAGACAGCGAGAGCACAGTGATAGGTAAAAGTTTACTCTTGACCGGCCTCTTGCTTTTGCCCTTTGCCTTCTGCTACTGGTCGATCTTCGCGCCCTGGTCGATCCACGCCCCGAGCAGCGCGCGCTCCTCGTCGGTAATATTCGTCTTATTGCCGAAGGGCATGGTTTTCGATACTACGGCGCGCTCTTTAATCCGTGCCGCCATCCGCTGGATCACTTCGGGATTGTCGAACATGACCCCGGCAGGCGCAACGGTGAACTGACTGTCGGTGGGTGTGGCCGAGTGACATTGCACACAGCGCCGCTGAATGACATCGCGCGCGGCCACAAACGATACCGGGCCACTGGCGGCGGCGCTGGTCGGGCCGCGCTGCCAGGCCATCAAAATAGTGGCTAGCGCCAGCGCAATGATCGCTGTAGCGGCGGCATAGCGCAGCCAGGGGCCATAGGTGAATCGGATATTCATGAAGTGGCGCACTACGGCGCCGCCAACCATAAGAATCGCCAGAATGAGCCAGTTGAGCGTATTGCCGTAGGTGCTGGGGAAGTGATTGCTTACCATAATGAAGAGCACCGGGAAGGTCATGTAGTTATTATGGATCGAGCGCTGTTTCGCCCGATACGAAAGCGCCGGGTCTTGGGCCTTGCCCGCGCGGGTGGCTGCTACCAGCTCGCGCTGCGAGGGCACGACATAAAACCATACATTCCCCGTCATGAGGGTGCCGAGCAGCGCGCCGACATGGATGTAGGCGGCCCGCCCGCCCAGCACGCTCGAGAGGCCAAATGTCACGGCGATCAGCAGCACGAATGAAATCGCGGCGGTGAGCGCGCTATTCTTTCCAATTGGCGAGCGCCACAGCCCATCGTACACTAACCAGCCCAGCACCAGCGTGCCCACGCCAATCGCAATCGCGGTGGTGGTGCTGATATTCGCCACTGCCGGATCGACCATATACGCCGCGCCGCCCATGTAGTACACCACAATCAGCAGTGTAATGCCCGAAACCCAGGTAGTGAGGTTCTGGAACATAAACCAGTGAACTTTTTCGGGGTAGGGCATGCCGGGCGGCAGCAGCTTTTTCTCTACCTCGTAGAATGCGCCGCTATGCAGCAGCCAGATTTTACCCTGCACGCCCTCTTTGGGCTGCTCAAGCGGGCGCAGGTTGCGATCGAGCCAGTTGAACAGCAACGAATTCCCGATCCACATAATTCCTGCAATGACATGCACCCATCGGACGGTCAGATCAAGCAATTCGTGAAGCGTTGCGTTCATAGGCTTTCCTTTAAGGTGTGGTACGACGGGTAGCAAGAAACAGAACGACGAAGGGACGCGCCTGCGTTCTTCGTCGTCGGGCTTTTGCTAGCCAACCGTGTGAGCAGTGCTCTAGTATACCATGCTCAGGCGTATGTTTGGGTGTTTTCGGTTTCATCAGGCAGCACCGCCACAAACAACAGGTCGTTCACGTTTGTTTGGGTTGGGCCGGGGCGCAGCAGGTCGTTGAGTGCGGCGAAGAAGCTGTAGGCATCGTTGCGGCGCAGGAAATCGGCAGGGTGCAGGCCCAGCGCCGCCGCGCGCGCCAGCGTATCGCCTGCTCCCACTGCGCCCGCTGCATCGGTGGGGCCGTCGCCGCCGTCGGTGGCGAGCGCCACTACCAGCGCGCCTGGCAGGCCGGTCAGCCCTTCAATCGCGCCCAGCGCTAGCTCCTGGTTGCGCCCACCACGCCCGGCGCCTTTCAGGGTTACGGTGGTTTCGCCGCCAGCCACGAGCAGCGCCGGGCGCGCCAGCGGGCGATTGCGTATTGCAAGCTCACGCGCCAGTCCGGCGGCAACGCGCCCAACCTCGCGCGCCTCACCTTCGAGGTAGGTAGTGAGCAGCATGGTATGGAAGCCGCGCGCCTGGGCTGCCGCGACCGCGGCCTCAGCTGCATGCACATTGCTGGCGATAACCGTGTTCGCCACCTGCGCCCACTGCGCCGCGCCGGGCTTCGGGGTGTCGGGCAGCGCGCCAGCCAGCCCGCGTCGCAGGTGTGCCAGCAGTGCAGGGGGCAGCGCACCCGCCAGCTCGTAGCGCTCGACGATCGCCCAGGCATTAGCATAGGTTGTCGGATCGGGTGTGGTTGGGCCAGAAGCGATGACTTCTAGTGGTGAGCCAATCACATCGGAAATCACCAGCGCTGCAACGCGCGCAGGCGCGGCCATGCGTGCCAGCTGCCCACCAAAGAGCCGGGTACTGTGCTTGCGCAGGGTATTGATCTGCTCAATTGTCGCACCACAGCGCAGCAATGCGCTGGTCATCGCTTGCAAGTCGGCGAGGGTAAGCCCCGGCGCGGGCCAGGTGAGCAGCGCCGATCCGCCGCCCGAAATCAGCACTAGCACAAGATCGGCAGTCTGGGTAGTAGCCAGCAGCGCCGCGATCTGTTCGGCAGCCGCCACGCCACGCGCATCGGGGATGGGGTGGCCCGCCGCCAGCACCTGAAACGGCGCAACTTGTGGGGTGGTGGATATGCTCAGATCGCCCGTGTGCCCATCTTTCGTTACCAGCACGCCTGCTGACATTAGGCTGCCAAGCACCTCGTGCGCGGCCTGGAACATGGGCGCGGCGGCTTTGCCCGCAGCCACCACCAGCACGCGCGCCACCCCCGTGTAGCGCCGCCCGCCGACCACAATTGCATCGCCGTCGCGGTGCAGGTGGGCGCGCACCGCCGCCGCAGGCTCAACCGCATCCAGCGCCGCCGCCATAATGCCGGCGATCGTGTGGCCGTGTGGGTGCGCGCGCAGGCTGTGGGTCATCAAACGTTCGGCAAGCATGAGCAGAGCTTTCTGGCATACGCTGCCTTGAGGGAGCACATGGCATTATAGCCCAAGTGTTTCTGGTGCAACTGGCCCGCGCCGCTGTGCTGTTGGTAGCCATTCCAGGCTTGCCACCGAGCTGCCGAGTGGATTGTACTCA
>JAFEAS010000022.1:20745-33977 GCA_018266315.1 Chloroflexi bacterium SZAS-1
GTGGCGCTGATATTGCCTTCCATGCGCTGCATATGGTACACGTCGTACTGAAGTTGCAGGTTAAGCGCACCCACCGCATCGATGAACGCCAGCGTCTCGCGGCTGGTGGTAAACACACATGGCCCGTTATCCCAGGTGTTCAGCGGCTCGAGCTGCACCGCCACGCCCACGCTCTGCGCTTGCTCGGCTAGCCAGGCATACTGCTCGCGCAGCTGCGCCAGCTGGTGGGCCTGCGGAATATCGGTGCGCCATTTACCGGCTAGCGCGTTCAGGCGCGGGCAGCCCAGCTGCGCAGCTAGCTCAAGCGCAGCGGGCACATGCGCGCGAAACTGCGCCAGCCGCGCCGGGTCGTTGATTAGCCCACGCTCGCCCGCTGCCAGGTCGCCCGCATCAAAATTGAACAGCGCCACCTGCAGCCCGGCATCACGAATGCGCCGCGTAAGCACGCCCAGGTCTTCGCCATGCGGCCACCAGAATTCGACGGTATCAAAGCCCAGCCGCGCCGCCTGGTCGAAGCGCTTGAGGAATGGGTATTCGCGCAGCAAAATCGATACGTTCAAGCCAAAGCGCAGCATGGTCGCTCCGTATGAACAGTGAAGCACGCAGCAATAACGCATCGAGGGCGGCAATGCCACCCCCGATTAGATCTATCACCTGCTGTGTGCGGCGCTAGCGCACCGTCATGGGCATCACAATATGCAAATAGCCATCGGCCCCGACGGGCTTGAATACGCCGGGATTTTGCGCGGTCTGCGTCTCAATCGCGATCTGTGGCGTCTTGATCGCCGCCAGGGCATCACCGAGGAACTTCACATTCAGTGCAATCTGGCCGCCACTGCCATGCACCATGCCATCAAGCTCGCCTTTGTTATCGCCCACTTCGGCGGCATTCGCGCTAATCACCAGCTTGCCCGGGCTGAGCTCGCCGCCCGACTCGAAGGTGAGCCGCACGATGTTTGAGGAAGCTGTGGCGAAGTATGAAGCTAGCTTCACGGCCTTGGCCAGCTCCTGGGTTTCGAGCACGGTGCGGGTTGAGTGGGCGCTGGGGATGATCCGCTCGATGTCGGGGTAGCGTCCTTCAATCAGCCGCGATACCAGGTCGGTGCTCTCGGTGTGGAATAGCACCTGCCCACCGCTCGGCGTGATCGTGATTTCGACATTGCTTTCGGCATCGCCAATGATCCGGCTTAGCTCAAGCAGCGCGCGCGCCGGCACAATCACTTCCGCCGGTTCGGCCACTGGCTCGGGTAGCTCGATCGTGCGCAAGGCTAGCCGGAAGCCATCGGCGGCGGCAAATGTTGCGGTGGTGCCGCGCAGGCGCATCAGCACGCCCGCCAGTACTGGGCGCGTGTCGTCGGTGGCGGCGGCGAAGGCAACCTGATCAATCGTTTCGCGCAGCAGCGCCGGTGGAAAAGAGGCGGTTGGTGCGGCTTCGGAAACGGTCGGAATGACCGGGAATTCGTCGGCTTCGATGCCCTTGATGCTCGCCTCGTAGCGCGCGCATTTCAGCGCCACCGTCTGGGTGCGCGGGTCGAGCTGCAACGAGATTTTGTCGTTGGGCAGGCCACCGACCACATCGGAGAGCAGCTTGGCCGGGATCGTCACCGCGCCATCTTCCTCAATTTTCGCACCAATCCAGCAGGTGATGCCAATCTCAAGGTTGGTGGCAGCCAGCTTCAGGCGGCCATCATCGGTGGCAAGCAGAATATTTGAAAGCACTGGCAGCGTGCTTTTTCCAGCAACAGCATGGCCTACAATTGCCAGGCCGCGTTTGAGGTTTTCTTGCAGACACGATAGTTTCATGCGGTCTGACTCCTTATGTATATTGGTAAAACCAGGTGGCCGGGGTAAAAAGTGGTACGTTTGTACGCCAGAGTTTGGTGATTATAGCATAGGTTCTGGGCGGCGGGCAACGCTTTACGCTGGGCATTCAGGCGGCGCACCATGCGGTATAATAGCGCCCCAGCACCAGTGCCGCCGGTGTGGCGCTGTGCGCTGCGAACTCAACCATGCGGAAAGGAAACAGCACGATGTCTGTACTCGACACGCTCTGGCAGAACGATCCCGATGTCGCCCGTATTCTCGCTAACGAGGCACGCCGCCAGCGCGATGGCCTGGAGCTGATCGCGAGCGAGAATTATGTGAGTCGCGCGGTGCTCGAGGCGCAGGGTTCGATTCTTACGAATAAATATGCCGAGGGTTACCCAGGCAATCGCTATTATGGCGGCTGTGAGTTTGTGGACGAGGCCGAGAACCTGGCCCGCGCCCGCGCCCGCGAGGTGTTCGGCGCGGCCTACGCCAATGTGCAGCCGCACTCGGGCACCCAGGCGAATATGGCGGTATATTTCACCTTCCTCAAGCCCGGCGACACCGTGCTCGGTATGGATCTGTCGCACGGCGGCCACCTCACGCACGGCTCGCCGGTAAACTTCTCGGGGCAGCTGTATCGCTTTGTGGCCTATGGCGTTGATCCGCACACCGAGATGCTTGACTACGAGGAGGTTGAGGCGATCGCGCGGCGCGAGCAGCCCAAGATGATCACGGTTGGTGCCAGCGCCTACTCGCGAGCGATTGACTTCGCGCGCTTCCGCCAGATTGCCAACGCCGTGGGTGCCTACCTGTTCGCCGATATCGCGCACCCGGCGGGCCTGATCGCCAAGGGGCTGCTGCCCACGCCCGTGCCGCACGCACATGTTGTCACCACTACTACCCATAAAACCTTGCGCGGCCCGCGCGGCGGCCTGATTTTGCTTGGTGAAGATTTCGAGAATCCATTCGGGCAGAAGGCGGCGAAAAGCGGCCGTACCTTGATGATGTCTGAGCTGCTCGATAAGGCGGTGGTGCCTGGCATGCAGGGCGGCCCCCTGATGCACGCCGTAGCCGCCAAGGCCGTGGGTTTTGGCGAAAACCTCCAGCCCGCGTTCGCCGAATACGCCCAGCAGATCATCCGCAATGCCCAGGCGCTGGCCGCGGCGCTGGTCAAGCGCGGCTACCATATTATCTCGGGTGGCACCGACAACCACCTGATGCTGCTTGACTTACGTGGCAAGGGTGTTACCGGCAAAACCGCGCAGGAAGTGCTTGACCGCGCACATATTACGCTGAACAAGAACTCGGTGCCCTTCGACGACAAATCGCCGCTGATCACCAGTGGTGTGCGTATTGGCACGCCCGCGATTACCACGCGTGGCATGGGTGTGGCCGAAATGGAGCGCATCGCCGAGATGATTGACCAGGTGCTGAGCAATGTCAACGACGAGGCCGTGGTTGAGCGTGTGGCTGCTGAGGTGAATGCGCTGTGTGCCGACTTCCCGGTGCCAGGAACCGATGGCTACGAGCAGCACTAAATCATCGCTAGCTAGCGGCTGTATGAAAGGGAAGCTATGATTCGCGACCTCCGCATTGCTGTGATTGGCGCAGGCATTATGGGTGAAGCCATGATCAGCGGTATGCTGCGTAAAGATCTAGTTCCACCCGAGCAAATTATGGCGACTGAGCTACGCGCCGAGCGCCGCGATGAAATTGCCCAGCGCTATGGTGTGCAAGTAACCGACGATAATGTGGCGGCGGTGCATTGGGCGCAGGTTGCCGTGTTCGCAGTGAAGCCGCAAACGCTACCCCGGCTGCTGCCCGAGCTGCGCGGCACGCTCAACGATGGTGAGCTGGTGATCTCGATCGTCGCGGGCGCGCCCATCCGCCATTTCGCCGAGCTGCTGAACCACTCGCAGGTCGTGCGCTCGATGCCCAATACGCCTGCCCAGATCGGCGAGGGCATGACGGTGTGGACCTCGGCTGAGGCTGTGACCGAGGCACAACGCGGCTGGGCGCGAACAATTCTTGGCTCGTTCGGTCACGAGCAATACGTCGATGACGAAAACTACCTTGATATGGCGACTGCGCTTTCGGGCACGGGGCCAGCCTACTTCTTCCTGCTGATGGAAGCGATGGTCGATGCAGGCGTCCATCTTGGCTTCCCGCGCTACATGGCGCAGAAGTTGGTGCTCGAAACCATGTATGGCTCGGTGTTGTATGCCCAGCAGAGCGGGAAACACCTGGCCGAGCTGAAAAACGGCGTGACATCGCCCGGCGGCACCACCGCGGCGGCGCTCTATGAGCTTGAGCGCGGCGGGCTGCGCACCGTGCTCACCGACGCAATCTGGGCAGCCTATCGCCGCTCGGCGGAGCTAGGGAAGGGCAAGTAGCCACTATGCTGAGCAACACAAAACGGCTGGGCATTACCCAGCCGTTTTGTGACTCGTGTGGAGCAGGTGTGTGCGGGCGGAATGAAGAGGAGCATGCCCGGCAAGGCTAGGTTGTGGCGAGGAGCCAGGGCATGAAATAACGAAGAATTCGTTTGAGAAGGCGAATGCGTGGCTGGGCTGTGGAATGAAGATCGACGCTGCTCCTCTTCGTTTCGACTTTGATCATAGCGTATGGGCGCACCGTTGAGAAGCTATACAGATTACGCAGCCATTACGTACAGCTCACTTTTTTGTCATCCTGATGCGTCGGCTATTTTCGCCTGCGGCGAGCTTTGTGGCATTCTGCGCCACAAACCGGCCACAATAGTATAGATAGGACTTTCGCTTACTTGGCTATTTTCCTGCGGCAGCAAGGTACTTTTTTCTTTGTTCTTGGTGCTTTTTGCGCGGAGCGCAAAAAGCACCAAGAACATGAAGAATTTGCTTGAGTAAGCGAAAGCCCTAAAAGAAAAAGTACCACTCTGCCAAAGGCAAAATCCTGAGCGTAGCATGTGCATAAAAATCGGGAGTGGCACTGCCACCCCCGAAATTTACCTCAAGCAGCAGCGTGAGCTACTTGCGGCGCAATACCATAATACCAGCCCCAATCAGCACCAGTGGCATAAGCATGCGCCCAAAGCCTGGCACCATGCCTAGCAGAATGAACGCGCCCACGCCCAGCAAGATCATGCCGAGCAAACGGTTGCGGCGATCTTCGGGTGCGGCGGCGCTACTGCCTGCTGCATTGCCCACGTTATTGATTGGAATTTCTGTCTCCGGGTCAATCGGCTCGCCGGTCATCGGGTCGTAGCGCACACGTCGCGAAGAAACAAACACTTCGCGCACTTCATCACCAACGCGCTGCGCTTGCTGGCGCACCTCGTTGAGCACCTGGCCGGGTGTGCTTGGCTGGCTGCCTTCCATTGGCATAATCAGCCAGAGCACCGGATAAAGAAAAACGCCGATGCCAGTGAGCGCCATTGCCACAAATGCCAGCCGCACAATCACTGGGTCGATTGCCAGGTACTGGCCAATGCCGCCAGCTACACCAGCGAGAACTTTATCGGTGCGGCTGCGCATAAGCCGTTGGGTTGGGTTGTACATCGTATTACTCCTTGTGTGTTTGCGGCTGTCAGCCGTGTATGTTCGTTCGTGCCAATAATACGGCGGCGCGCCCTGGATTGTTGCACCCAAGTAATTCCACTATCACATTGTTTATCGCAATGCTATAGGCGGCTGGTAGTGGTTATTTCTTGCGTCTTAGCAGTCATGTATTAACAATTGGATCATTGGCAGCCGTTTCGCATATGATTGGTTTGCTCGCCCCCTCCTATGCAAGGGGGCTACCGATGGTTCAGCTTCAGTATAGTGGAATACTAGGATGCTTCAAGGGCTTGCAAGATCCGCGCGCTCGGCCCAATCGAATCTACGCCCGGCAACTGCTCTGGGCACTGATCAGCGCCGCCATGGTCAGTGCTTGCCCACCTCCCACAGTCAGTGCGCGCTGGCCCAAAGAACACCGCGACGATCTGACCCAAGAGCAGGTCGCGCAAGCGCGATGAATATAGTGCTGTACCACTTCTGCTGGCTGGGCGTGATTTGCACGCCAAGGTCATCATCCTTGATGCGCTGCATACCCCAAGCAAATGCGGACGTTGCTCAGTTGATTGGCCAGGCGTGAAGCAAGCGATGAGCCGAGAGTGTGAGCGATTTGTGCTGAAAACGGGCAAGCTGACGCGCGAGCTGAGCTATTGCGTGACCAGTCTGGTACCAGAACAGGCCGACGCAGCCGCATTGGAAGCGTTGTGGCGCGGCCATTGGACGATTGAGAACGGCATTATATGCGGGATGTATCGTTTGGCGAAGATGTGTGTTAGCGGTGGAACGGATGCGCGTGGAATGAGTTGCCGTCACACTTTCCTCCGTACCAGACGATACACGACCAATTGCGAAACTGACAGAAGAGCGGGATTTGGGCGAAAGTGTGGCAAGAAATGGAGCAAGCCTGCCCATCCCAATAACTACAACTGTAGTTCTAATCTTGGAGAAACGACCAAACTGCCAGAAACGTTGTTGACAAAGTATTTAAGCATCATCGCTCGGCTGGGCGTATCTCCCTGCTACTGGCAAGCGTTTTCTTTGTTAGAAGGGCTCAATCCCTACTTCGGCTAACTCATCGGCAAACCGTTCGATATCGCGGGTAGACCGCAGCGCCAGGATGCGACTGAGGAAGGTGGTGCGATTGGCATCGCCAGTCATCACTGCCCGCTCAATATACTGCCGTAAATATTGGCGGATAAGTTCAAGCTCGGCTGGCGGCAAGGGATCGCCATTAAAATAGAGCTCAACCGCTTCGGCCAGCTTACCAGTTTGCTCGGTCATCCAGTAATGCGGTGGCTGCGGAACTGGAAAAGGGTAGGGATAATCCACACTATAGGCATAGCACAGATCACCGATTTGCTCAGGTTCCTGTTTCATGATGCATCCTTAGGATATGAAGTTACAACCTCATATAAGATAGTATGAATCATACCATATTCAAACCCGGCAAGCATTGCCAGAACGCACGCTTTCGAGTATTATACATACCCATCGTGTAAAGAGAGCAACAGTTGGGATGATATCCGCAGCCCGCAAAGTGTTATTGATTGTGATCGCCATCATTACCAAGGAGGTAGGCTACTCGGTAGCGCAGCAGATGGTAAAAATGCCTACAAAAGAAAAATACCGGTTAAGTACGCGACAACTAAAAAGAAAAGCGTGCGCAACAACAAAAATGTGGCATATTGCGCGTGGTGGAGCAAGAATGTATGATAACAAATGGGCATGCTGTCCGTGAAGGATATCGTTGGATTCGGGCCGATTTACACATTCACACCCCTGCTTCGGAAGATTACGCTGAACCAAACATCTCATACCTTGAAATTCTCCAAGAGGCCGAACGTCGAGAACTTGAGATTATTGCCTTTACTGATCACAATACCGTCCATGGCTACGAGCAAATGCGCCAGGAGCTTGATTTTCTGCAAACGCTGGAACGCGCCCAACGGTTGACGGAAGAAGAGCAACAGCGGCTCACCGAATATCGGCGACTCCTCGCGAAAATTACAGTTCTTCCTGGTTTCGAATTCACCTCACATTTTGGTGCCCATATTCTGGCGCTGTTCGCCTCCGATCGGCCAATTAGCCTGATTGAGGCAACCCTACTACAGCTTGGCGTGCAGCCCGATCTGCTCAAGCGCGGGGCCTGCTCGGTACCCGATACCCGCCATGTGACCGATGCGTATGAGATTATTGCCCGTGCAGGTGGGCTAGCGATTGCGGCTCATGCCAACGGTCCCAATGGCGTCATTACCGAAACGCTACGCATGGGCACCAGCGGCCAGGCACGCATTGCCGCAACCCAACACCCCTCGTTGCACGCCCTCGAATTCGTTAATTTCTACACCGACCACGAAAAATTCACCTCGCCTGGCTTCTACAACGGCAAAACCGAGCATTACGAGCGGCGGATGTTTTGTCTCCAGGGCTCGGATGCGCACCGCTTGCGCCGCACCACTGCGGGTGATGGGAATGCCTGGCATCGGCACGGCATTGGCGATCGCTATGTCGAGTTGCAGATGCCCGAAAACACCTTTGCTGCATTGAAGGCGCTACTGGCCTCAAACGACTTCGACCGAGTGCGCGTACCCAAGCGCGACCAGAAGCAGTGGGAAGTTGATACCATGCGTGCCGGGCAATCGAGCGAACGCCAGGTATTGCGCGGTAACACGCCCGAGGCGCTTGACGCATTGTGGCGCGATATTGCGGCGCTGGCAAACATGGGCGGCGGCATGGTTATTGTGGGCATCGAAGAGCAGGGTGCGGGTGTAGTTGGTGTCCCCCGCCCCGACCAGGTAAGCGAGCTGCTGCGCCGCCAGGTGCAAGAGCAGATTACGCCACCACCCTACCTGACGATGGAGCTGATGAACTACGAGGGCCGTGATCTGCTGCGTATTGAGGTGCGCGCGCCCGATCATCCACCGTATATGGGCAGCGACGGGGTTGTGTATGTGCGGCGCGACAATGAAACGGTTATTGCGAACCGTAGCGAAGTGATTCAGCTCTGCCGCCGCGCCATTGCCGAAGGTGCCGCATCGCCGCTGGATAATGGGCAGGATCTTGATCTACCGCGTAGCGGCGTTGAAATTGTGTCGGCGCAGAAACGTGCCGGGGCATGGCTGTACGAAGTGCGCGATTTGCGCACGACGGCCGGGGTTACGCGCGACCGCGCCCAGGGTCTGTGGTCATATGGCATCAGCCGCTACGAAGATTTGCGCGATGGCCGGATCGACATTCAGAGCCAGGTCAAGTGGCGGGGCCGCCTGGGCCTATGGCGCGCTTACCGCCAGGGAAATCGCACGAAATACGATCTGGTACACCGCGATGCCAACGGGGTTATCGACCATGTCTTCTTCGGGGTTTCTGATTGGGGCTTAGGCGAGGGTTGGCAGGCACTACTTGGGGATCGGACCGGCGAGGTGCTTGAACAAGAGCCAAGCGCCTTTCGCGACGATGAGCCACCGTTCGGTGCCGACGCTTCGAATGGCGAGCTTCCTTCGCCCGAAATCGATACCGACCCCTGGGGCGAACGGCGCTATCGCTGGCGTGGGCGCGGTGGCTTGTTGCAAATCTATGCCGACGAAATAGCTCCGCGCTTCGACCTTGCGATGAAGGACAAGGAAGGAACAACTAGCCAGGAATTTCCATCTGTGCCGCGTGAAAAACTTACCGAAGCCTGGCTCAACCTCATTCGGGTACCGCGCCCCCGTACTGGCATCGAAGTCGTGAGTATGTCGAGCGATGAAAACAGCGAAATGCGCTTTATGTTTCGCAACCTGCGCACCGGCGAAGTGAGCAACGCACCCTGGCGCTTACAAGATATTGAAGAAGGAACTGTGCGCCAGTATGCGGCACGTATGGCGCTGCAAGACCTCCCGATCGACGAAAATAAGGTGCGCTGGTGGGGCAACATTGGGTATATGCGGCCGATGCGCAGCCAGGTTGATCTTGTGTATCGCGATGAAGACGGGATTGATCATATTTATTATGCTGCGCGCCGCGACGAGCTTGCTGGCGAGTGGCGCGAACTGCTCGAAGAGTTTGGGGAAATTTAGCCGCGCTACAGCGCAACACGGGTAACACACGAACGCCGACCTTGCAAGGTCGGCGTTCGTGTGCGTGTGGAGAATGCAATTACTTGCGCGCCATCGGAATAAATATCTGACCAAATCCGACCGTTAATACCGCCGTTTCGCTGTCGGGCTGCTCACCTACGCTGCTGATATCGGGCGGGTTGCTGCTAATTTGCACAGTATTTTGCAGCTGCGCACCGCCTTTTAGCGTGTCCGACAAGCGAACATTTACATTAATCGAGCCGAGCTGGTCAAAGCTCAGGGTATTCACGTGCCAGGTGAGTGTATTACCAACTACGCTCACCGGCGCAACATCGGCGCTGACGAACGACACACCGGTTGGTAGAGTATCAACAATTGTGATGTCGGTCGCGTCTTCTTCGCCTACGTTCTCATAGAAGATGGTAAAGTTTGTAGGCTGGCCCGACTTTGTGCCACTGGCCTGCGCCCAGGTGGTAAACACCGTAATATCGGCCTGGGGCGCGCTCACGAGCATCGACTGAGAGACAATATTATTGTGGCGCGTGGCTTCGGCCTCGGCGGGTGTGCTGCTAATACCTGCGGTATTGACAACCTCGGTGCCGCTGCGTAAACCTGCCGAGATAGTGGCGTTCACCGTGATTGAGCCACCAGCCTGTGATGCCAGGCTGCTAATATTCCATGTCAGCGTGCGCCCATTCTGCCCGGCAAATACAACACCCGCGGTTGCATTCTGGCTCACAAATGTAAGCTCATTTGGCAGGGTATCGGTAATGACTACATTCGTGGCTGCGGTAGAACCAGCATTGCTAAAGGGAATGACGTACTGAATCGTTTTCGGTAGCTCGGTCTGGCCTACACTTTCTGGCCCTTCTTTCGCAATCCGCAGATCGACGCCCGGCACGGTGGTGCAGGCCATACCAGGGGTTTGCCCGGTGGTATGCACGAAGAAATCGAGGCCACCGTCGTTGGTGTCGGTGCCAGCCGGGCAGCGCTCGTAGCTTGCGTTTGGCTCCACCGCCGGGCCGCTCAACAGAATTGGCTTCACATCGGGATCGAGGCCGGTGGGGCCGTTGGCCGTTTTATACGCGTACTGCACAAGATCGACGATTGTGTCGTTCGGATCGAGCAGCGCGATGCTTTCCTTAAAGGGCAGACCATCATTTTTGTTTTGCAGGCCAACACTGCCCGTGCCCCAGCTTGTGTATGGCGGCAGATTCTTCATCTCAATCACTTTATTCGCCGGGACACCAGGGAAGGCCAGGTTAAACTTAGCGACATTGTTAGCGATCACCAGGGCATTACCAGCGGCCAGAGTTTGATTTGGCAATTGCAGCATGCCCTGCGAGCCGCTGCGATATGCCTGGTCGCCCAGCTTATAGCCGTTCAGGCTTATACCGAAACTATTCGGGTTATAGATTTCGATCCATTCGCCATCGGGATCGGTGCTGTTAATCGGGTCGGGCAGGAACTCGGAGATCAGCAGTGGCGCAAACACCTCACCATTGGCATTGAAATGCAGATCAACATAGCTATCGATCGTGCCATTGCTCAGCTCGCTGGTGGCGTTGCCCGGGCTCAGCGTGTCGATCGCCTTCGATGTCAGGTCGTTTGGTGCGCGGTGGTCACTGTAATAGGTTGATACTGTGAAGCGCAGGTAGTCTTGCGGCGTGGCCGGTTTGCCACCAATAGCGCTCCAAGGCACCGAAAGCTCGGCATAGCTGCCCCCAGGGGCGCTTGCACTCACAAGCTGGCCAGCACCAACCGTTTGTGTCACCGTTGCGCTGGAATAGACCCATGGCTGGGCATTGACGAAATACTGGCCTGCTGGAACACTGTTATCAGCGGGTTTGAAGCGCGACTGCACAGTATATTCCCAGGCGGCGTTGCTTGCTACACTGGTGATAACACTATCGGGCAAAGCCGTTTCGCCGCTGTTCGCAGCGTGATCGCGGTCGATCGAGATCATTACTTGCAGAGCCGGGCTGTTGCGAATGCCCGAGTAATGATCAACTTTGGTAAGGAAGTAGATGTTCGTGGCGTCGGCAGTAACATTGAAGCGCGTCAGGTCGGCCTCGCGCGTAATATCGCCGGTCGAGCTAATTGTGTTGGCGATGCGCTGATCGCCCTTCGCATCAGTCCATACATACTCGCCGCGCCCAGCAGCGTCGCGCACAATTGCTCCCACGTTTGATGCGGGCGGGCCTTTCCCGAACCAATCGGTACGGCTGAGATCGCCCACATTCACCGAATGCGCGCCAGCTGGGATGGCTGCAAATAAGGCAAATACAAGAGCTGCAACAAGGGTGATTCCAATACTCTGTCGGCGCATTGTGCCTCCTTTAACTGTGGTTCTTGTCTGATTTCTGCTTCAACTTTTAACGTGGCCTTTCTCATCCCATACATATACCAAACCAGGTATGCGCGTAAAAAGATGCGGCCAGCGCATAAAATGACAATATCTCTATGTAGAGTGCTACAGATTTCTTCGGCGGAAGACCGTGCCACTCTATAGCAGTGTTCAGGCGCCAGGACCCAAGCACTGATGCAGTAATTTGCACGTAGTGCTCGTGCCTTTTACCACAATGTTGACGCCCCCCAACGCATCGCCTAGAATAAGCTTGTCCCCAATTAGGTGTAAGTCCAAACCATTTCTACAACTGCGGCTGGCTGCGCGATCGTTCTGGATCTCACATCGGCAGATCTACTCATCCAGCCGCCTGCCTCTTGCCTGTGATCTTTGAACGAGGTGATGTATGAGCCATGGCCCTGTTCCTGGTATGCTAACCCGCGCACAACTCGGCGACCTGATTGAGCGCGGCGAAATCGAAACGGTGCTTACGGTATTCCCCGATATGTACGGGCGCCTGATGGGGAAGCGCATCACCGGCCATTTCTTCATGGATCATGTGGCCGATGACGGCATGCATGCCTGCGATTACTTGCTGGCCTGCGACATGGAAATGGATGTTATTCCTGGCTACAAGTACACCAGCTGGGAAACTGGTTATGGTGACTTCCACTGTGTGCCTGATCTTTCAACGTTGCGCTTCGCAAGCTGGCTGCCCAAAACGGCGATTGTGCTGTGCGACCTGTACACGCAAGACGAGGAGATTGTGGAAGTTGCGCCGCGGCGGATGCTGCAACGCCAGCTTGCGCGCGCTAAAGAAATGGGCTTTACTGTCATGGGTGGCTCGGAGATTGAGCTGTATCTGTTTAACGAGACATTTGAGAGCGCCAAGGCCAAGAATTACCACGACCTGCGGCCAATTGGTGATTACAATGAGGACTATCATATTCTTCAGGGCACCAAAGAAGATGAGCTGGTAGGTGCTATTCGCCGCCACCTCGACCACAGCGGCGTGCCAATTGAGTTCAGCAAGGGCGAAGCTGGCCTGGGGCAGCAGGAAATTAACCTGCAATTCTGCGATGCGCTTGAGCAGTGCGACCGCAACATCTTGTACAAGCATGCCGCCAAAGAGATCGCATGGCAGCAGAATCGCGCGATCACGTTCATGGCAAAGTGGGACGAGCGCCACACCGGGTCGAGCTGCCACATCCACATGAGCCTGTGGAACGGCGACGAATCGGCCTTTACTGGCGACGCGCCGCTGGTGGGCAAGATCACTAGCAATGACACCTTCCGCTGGTTTCTGGGCGGCTGGATGAAGCGCGCGCGCGAGCTAGCGGCGTGCTATGCCCCGTATGTAGCCTCGTATAAGCGCTACCAATCGCGCTCGTGGGCACCCACCGGCATCGCCTGGAGCTACGATAACCGTACTGCGGGCTTTCGTGTGGTGGGGAAGGGCAAATCGCTCCGCGTTGAGTGCCGCCTGCC
>JAFEAS010000230.1:0-304 GCA_018266315.1 Chloroflexi bacterium SZAS-1
AGCGCTGGCCCGATTGCGCTACTGCCGCTGGCCGACCGTTACCACTGGCTAGTTGCGCCGCGCAGCGCCATGATTCAAACCTCGCCCGCGCACGTTGGCATGTGCAACGACCTGCCCGCCGCGCTGGACGACCTGATGCGCCGCTTTGTGCTGCCCCTGCCGCCTACGACGACCGACGACCGACAGCCGCCCAGCGACCAATCCTAGCGGCTGCGCTGTTTAGCGCGCATCGTTTTCTCCGGCAGCCATGAAGAAATCGCATTGTTAGGGCCTGCGCTTACCTGAGCAGGTTATTCCTTTCCTT
>JAFEAS010000230.1:309-3276 GCA_018266315.1 Chloroflexi bacterium SZAS-1
ATACTCAAGAAGAAGAGAAAAGTACCGCTCTGCCGCAGACTGAACGCACCACCACCATAAGCGCTGATTGTATTTCACCAGGCCCGGCAATTTCGTGTATGATGGGCGCGCATTGCATCGCGGCATTGCGTAGAAGGAGGAACCCGATGGTTGTCTTTATTCTGATTGATGGCCTGCGCCCCGACGCGATTGCGCCCGCCGCGTGCCCAAACCTGAAGGCGCTGATGGCGCGCGGCGCGGTGACGCTGCAAGCCCAGAGCGTGATGCCCTCGATTACGCTGCCCTGCCATACGTCGATCTTCCATAGCGTGCCGCCTACGCGCCACGGTATTACTAGCAACCTGTGGGCACCGCTGGCGCGCCCGCTGCCGGGCCTGTTTGAGGTGGCGAAAATCGCGGGTAAGCACTGCGCATCGATCTACAATTGGGAAGAGCTGCGCGATATTGGGCGGCCGGGCAGCCTGGCGTTATCGCTGTTCTGCAACACCTCGTACCAGGAAGATGGTGACGATAGTGTCGCCGCCGAAGCGGTGCGCGTGCTGCCCCAAGGTGGCTATGATTTTGCGTTTGTGTACTTCGGCACAGTCGATACGATCGGCCATTTTTATGGCTGGATGTCGGAAAAGTACATGGCGCAGATCGCGCGGGTGGATAGCGCGCTGGGCAGGCTGCTAGCTGCGCTACCCGCAGATACGGCAATTGTGCTGCAAAGCGACCATGGCGGCCACGAGCGCAACCACGGCTCCGATGCGCCCGAGGATATGACGATTCCCTGGCTGGCCGCCGGGCCGGGCATTCGCGCGGGCTACACCCTCACCGAGCCGGTAAGCTTGCTGGATACTGCGCCCACACTGGCGCGCCTGCTTGGCTTTGCGCCGCATTACGAGTGGGAAGGGCGCTGCGTTGAGGAGATTTTTGCTGAAACTCCGGCCAGCACCTAGCGCGACAACAAACACGCGCGGGGCAGCAACCCTTCCCCGCGCGTGTTTAGCTCTCAATGGACAAACTACCTGCCGCGTGCCAGCGGTAAAAAGATTGAGAAAAACTTCTGCAGCGAAACCGGTGGCGGCTGAATAACTGATACCGTCACGGTATCCCTGGTTACCCCAGCGTCGCTATCAGTTGCGGTGAGCGTGATTGTGTGCTTGCCAAGCGGCAGGCCCGCTGGTAGCGAGAGTGTTTCGCCCATGCCTAAAACCTGCCCATTCTCGTCGGTCCAGACGAGACTATTGCCCTGCAAGTAGCCATCTTCCAAATCAAGCGCCACTGCCTGCAAGAGCAGTGCCTGGCCGCGATACTGCTGGATATTCGAGCTACCCGCGATACTCAGCACTGGTAACTTATTCCCGATCGCCCCGACATTCAGCGACACGGTACGCGTGCGCGTGGTGTTTTCGGCAATAACCTCCAGCCGCCCGCCAGTGCCGCCCGGCAAGTTACGCTTATCGATGGTATAGCTTGTGCCGGTTTGTTGTAGCGCAAGTACCCGCCACGATAAGCCATTGTCGGAGCTATAGCGCAGCGCTACGGTTACAGGCGCGCCATCGGCACTAGAAGCCTGCCAGTTCACCGTGAGCGTATTTGCGGAATCGCGGAAGGAGGCGCGAAGATCAGGCTGAATGTTCGACGCGCGCTGTTCGCTGAGAAGTATATTCCCTTTCCAAAGCTGAATCCGTGCCAGATTATTGACCAGTGGAACCACGAAGCTGAAGCCGTAATCGGGCGCCTCGGTATGCGAATCGATAGTCGGCGGGGTGAATGCGCGGCTGTATTCCATCACACCACTGGCATTACGCAGCTCGATGCGGTACTCACCATCGCCACCAGCGGGCAGCGTCGTGGTCGATGAGAGTGGCACACTCGCGTTGAGCTGGCTGGTGAGTGTGTCGCTGTAGACATTCCCCGAGATCAGCATGCCATCGCTTAGGGCGGTTGTCGCGCTTTGCGCTGCGGCCCCCGGCGCAAGCACTTGCAGCATTTTGTTGTAGTGATAGGCCGAAACCCAGATCGGCTGGCAGTAGCTCATAAAATCCTTGTCGGTGGAAGGGTGAAACTGCCGCGTATAAGCATCAAACCCTACGTCGCCAATGCGGGCATCGGCAAATGGGTAGTCCGGGTCGCCTGCGACGCCACAGGGCGCATGATTCAAGCCCAGGTTGTGGCCGATCTCGTGCGCGGCAACGCCAACCGACTGTTCGAGGCCAACGCTGGTGAGGATATTGCCGCCAACCCAACCGATGCCAGCGGTGAATGACGCCAACCCAGCAACCGCAGCCTGGGGTACCACGCCATAATACACGACCTTTGATGTGCTAGCCGCGCCGCCAAGCTCACGGTTGCGAACAGCCGTAAGTTCATTGAGAAGTCGACTCCACCCATTGCCACTGAGCACCCCGGTGAAGAGGTATTCGTTGTGCAATGTCGTTTGCACATCGGCAATTGGGAAGAGATTTTGCAGATTGGTAAGGCCCTGATTGTTTTGCGTAAGATCGGGCCGCATAATTGGCCCGACACCATTGGGCTGGTAGGCAATTGGAATCAGCATTACCTGCAAGGTTGGAACACTGACGAACCTGAGCGTTAGATCAGGGCTGCGATTATCGTTATAGTCGCCTTCGCCAATCGTATGGTTCGGGTTGACCTCGGCCCATAGCACAAGCTGCCCACCAGCTGTCCAATCCGCTGGTATTTGGAAATTCAACGTACTGGCGAAACTCTCACGATTTTGTGCGAGCTGCGCAACAATGCTGCCACCATTATTGAATGGCGTGAGCGGCGAATTCGGCAGTTCGCTGCCATTACGCGCGCCATGCAACCGGCCAGTAACGCCTAACACTGGCTCGGCGCTATTCTGCACGTTAACACTAACCCGTACAATCGCTGGCCGCCCGGCAACCAGCGGCACACTATTATTGGTGGTTTGCACCGCCTGGCTGGTATCGATACCACCGACTGTCAGGTTAAGCG
>JAFEAS010000230.1:3343-6356 GCA_018266315.1 Chloroflexi bacterium SZAS-1
TCGGTAGGGCCAACCGGCGTATTGGTGGGTGTATCGGTAGGGCCGACCGGCGTGTTGGTTGGCGTGTTGGTGGGTGTATCGGTTGGCGCGCTGGTTGGTGTGCTCGTGCGCGTATGTGTTGCGGTTGGCGTGTTTTGCACGCTCTCCAGCCTAATGTTATCGACGTTGAAGCCAATATCGTTGACTGATGTATCACTGATAAAAAAGAACGCAATCGTGACGTTCGTTTGGCCGAGCATGGTAGTGGGCTGGCCCGGGCAGTTCAGATCGCTGAGGTCGAGCGTTCCCTGCACATAACCCGCAGCATAATCACCGCTATACGAGCTGCCGCAGTAATAATAATCGTCGATTGAGGCCGCGACATACAAGGTATCGTAGCCTGCTTCGCTAACCCCGGTAAACGCAAACGATACGATTGAGCTTGCGGCATTGGTGAGATCGAACGGGCCATATGTCGCCAGTGTGTACACATTATTTGCGTACTTGGCATCACAGGCCAGCTTTGCGCCATCGGCACCACCGCCACCGCCCCAGGCGGCGAATCTGCCGCTTTGCGGATTACAATCGCGCTTTCCAAACAGGTATTCGCCACCGCTGGTTCCATAATCTTGCAAGGCCCAGCCTACCGATGGCCAGTCGCCTTCGAAGTTCTCCGACATTGTGGCGGGGAAGCTGGTTGCAAGCGTACTCGCCTGTGATGCAACCAGGGTGCGCGGCAGCATAGCGGGGCGTGTTCGGGCAACGTTCGCCGGTGCAAAAACGCGCTGTGGCCGCGCTTGCGTTGGCAGTAACATCGCGCTAGAGGCTATAAGTGGGAATAGAACTGCCACACATACGGCTAACCAACGTGGGTAGCGTAAGTTCATCGAGGATGCCTCTTTCATTGTCAGAGCAACTAACTGGCACCATGGCCAGGTCAAACCGCCCACCGGCAACCATCACCGCCCACTGATGCTCGAACAAGCAGTCAGACTCCGCAGGTTCACGCCATTGCTGTTCCTCCTATGTAGCAAATGACCGGGTCAAAAGATGGGACACTGAAACACGCCTAAAACCAGCTCGTTCAGGCGAATAATGTAGGCAAGTGGCATGGCCAAGCATAATCGCGCGCCTTAGCCGCAAAGGCTAACGCAGCAGCGCAGCGGCAAAATGTGTATGCGCGCTCTGTCGCTGGTATTTTGTTCCAAATAGTACGATGAATATGCGTAAGTATAATCGAGCGCGAGCGCAAATGAAATACGTAATTTTCCTGATCTCTCACGAATCGAGCGCCACGCACATAATCGGTTCGCGCATCGGCCCCTGTTTACATTGTATTTGGTATTGCGAATTTACCCCAGCACTACAACAACCCACCCTGGCCTGCATGCAGGCCAGGGTGGGTTAAAAGCAAGGTTGGTGAGAACACTCGCCAAATTGCTGGTCGTCCTACAGGGTAGGCCGGGCTAGGTAAGCGGTACGCTAGTACGGCGCGCGGGCCGCCGCCGGGCCGATTTCTTTTTTAACCCCAGCGATGCAACTTCATTTGAATCATCGCCATACTGCGCAATCACCTGGGCTTTGGCCATCAACACAGTATTATGCAACTCCCAGGCCGATGTCACGGCTTCGTCGTGCGCGTTGGCGTATTGCATCTGCGCCAGCTGCTCGGCGCGCTCGGCATTCGCCAGGCGAGTTTCGAGCGCGGCAAGCGCGGCGGCGTTGCACGCCGGGTTGATCGGCTGGTAGTCGGGCAGACTGAGGATTGCGCGCAGGGCATCGAGCGAAGCCTGCAAACGGCGTTGCCCAGGATGGTACGTTTCGTTGAGCGCCATACAGTTCTCCTTGGCTAAAGTGAATTGATGATGAGGGACCAGGCGGCTCCTCTGGCGCATACAATAGCATCGTTAGGCAGAAAATACTACATGCAATAATAGTCGATTTGATTGCAAATCTGCTTCATTGCAGCGCTACGAACCCTGGCAAGCAGGCCGCTGCGCTGGTTGCACGGCTGGCTCGATAGCAAGAATACTGGCCGTAGCTGACGGCTTTTCTCGACAGAGGACGACGCGCCTGAATCGTAGAATGAAGCCGCTGAATCGTCGAACGACGCGTCTGCATCGTGGAACGACGCGTCTGCATCGTCGAACGACGCGCCTGAATCGTAGAATGAAGCCGCTGAATCGTCGAACGACGCGCCTGCATCGTCGAACGACGCGCCTGCATCGTAGAATGAAGCCGCTGAATCGTCGAACGACGCGTCTGCATCGTCGAACGACGCGCCTGCATCGTCGAACGACGCGCCTGTATCGTCGAACGAAGGCGCTGCATCGTCGAACGACGCGCCTGAATCGTGGAACGAAGGCGCTGCATCGTCGAACAACGCGTCTGCATCGTCGAACGAAGGCGCTGAGTCGTGGGTGATTGACGCCCGACCGCCGACCACCAAGCATACGCCTGTCGTCGGTCGTCCGTAGCCGCACCCAGCAAGGCGCAGATTACTCGATTGCAGCGAGCTGCGCGGACAGCCACGCCTGCGCTGCGGGAATGTGGGCATTAGCCGGGAATGCGCGCGCGATGCTGGCTAAATGGTCTAGCTCACGGCTCAACCTACCGATGCCAGGCTCGCGTTGCATAGCTTCACGATAATGCACGTAGGCCGCCTCGGGTTCACCCGCCAGCAGCGCTAGACGTGCGTATAAACGCGGCGTCTGCAGATCATCGGGCTTGGCAGCGGCGCAAGCGGCGGCGCGCTGCAGCGCGGCTTCACTTTCGGCCTGCTGGCCGAGCGCCGCCAACACCACGCCGCGCCAATAGTAATTGGCGCCTTCCTCCGGCTGCAATTCAATTGCACGATCGAAATCTGCTAGTGCGGCAGTAGCGTTGTTTAACAAATAGTGCGTTGCTCCGCGCCACCGGTAGCAACCGCCATTCTCCGGCTGCAGCGCCACGGCGCGCGTCAAATCCGCCAGCGCGGCGACATAGTCATTTAGTTGGTAGTGCGTCAGGCCGCGCCAGAGGTAATTTGTGCCAT
>JAFEAS010000231.1 GCA_018266315.1 Chloroflexi bacterium SZAS-1
GCCGGTATCTTCCGGCGCGGCCAGACGGGCTATATTCGCAACTATGCCTGGGTGTTCTTCGTGGGCGTGGTTGTGTTGGTTGGCTATTTCGCGCTCTATTAGGATTGGCAATTTGCGATGTAGCATTGACGATTGCTTCGCGGCCTGGAGCCGTCAATCGTCAATTGTCAATCGTCAATCGTCAATCGTCCGAGGTTTCTTGTGAACCAGCTAGGTTTTCCACTGCTATCGCTTGTGCTTTGGCTGCCGACGCTCGGCGCGCTGGCGCTGCTGTTTGTGCCGCGCGATAGTATCGGCACGCAGCGCACAGTAGCCCTGGCCTTTGCGCTGGCGGCGCTGGCGGTGTCGCTGCCGCTGTATTTTGCCTTCGATGCGAGCAGCAAGGGCTTTCAGTTCGCCGAAGCAGTGGACTGGGTGCGCTCGTGGGGTATTAGCTACAACATTTCGATTGATGGCGTGAGCCTGTGGCTGGTGCTGCTTACGACCTTCCTCACCCCGATTACGCTGATTTCAACCTGGGATTCGGTGCATAAAGACTTTCGCAGCTTCCAGATTCTGATGCTGCTGCTCGAAACCGGCATGATCGGCGTGTTTGTGGCCCAAGATCTCTTCCTATTCTATATCTTCTGGGAATTTACGCTCATTCCTATGGCGCTGCTGATTGGCATCTGGGGTAGCGCCAACCGCGTGCGCGCGGCGGTGAAGTTCTTTCTCTACACCTTCGCTGGCTCGGTGTTTATGCTGCTTGGTATTATCGCGCTGTACCTGCTGAACCGGCAGGCAACCGGCACGCCCACCTTCGATATTGCAATTTTGCAGGCAAATATTGCGAATGGCACGCTCAAAATCGACCCGACCGTGGGGCGATTGCTGTTTGCCTCGTTCTTCCTGGCATTTGCGATTAAGGTGCCACTGTGGCCGTTCCATACCTGGCTGCCGCTGGCCCACACCGAAGCTCCAACCGCTGGCTCGGTAATCCTGGCCGGTGTGCTGCTAAAGCTTGGTGGCTACGGCCTGATCCGCTTCAATTTGCAGCTGTTCCCCGAGGCGGCGCGCTGGGCGGCACCAGCAATTGGCGTGCTGGCGGTCATCGGCATCCTGTACGGCGCAATGGTGTCGTTCGCGCAGACCGATATGAAGAAGCTGGTAGCCTATTCTTCGGTGAGCCACCTGGGCTTTGTAGTGCTGGGCATCTTTGCGCTAAACCAGCAGGGCATCTCGGGCGCGATTTTGCAAATGATCAACCACGGCCTCTCCACTGGTGCGCTGTTCCTGGTGGTAGGCTATATCTACGAGCGGCGGCACACGCGCGAGATGGCGGCATTTGGCGGGCTGTGGAAGGTGATGCCGATCTATGGCGGCCTGGCGCTGGCAATGGTAATGTCGTCGGTTGGCCTGCCTGGCCTGAACGGCTTCGTGGGCGAATATACGATAATGCAGGGCGCATACCTTTCGGATGCGCTGGGCGGTGCGTTCGTGGCCTTCGCGGTGATTGGCGTGATCCTCGCCGCGACCTACCTGCTGCGCATGTTCCGCCTGACGTTTATGGGCGATGTGACCAACCCGGAAAATGCCACGCTGTCCGATATTACCCCACGTGAAATTGCGCTGCTGGTGCTATTGTTGGTGCCGATTGTGGTGATCGGTGTGTACCCAAACCTGCTGTTTGCGCCGATGCAGCCTGCGGTTGAGCAGATAGCCCAGCAGCTGACCTCGGTGGTTGCAAGCATACGCTAAGACATATCTGCTGGGTTCGCTACACGGCAAATGATTGTGCGGGCAAACTTCAGCGGTATCCACGAATATTGCGAAGGGTTCCTATGCCAGATATTCAAATTCCTTCAATCGACCTTGGCGTGTCGCTGCAACTGCTCATTATCTTTGGCGGCGCGATGGTGCTGCTGCTCGCAGATCTGTTCAGCGGCGAGGGAAACAAGCGTATAGTTGGCTACATCGCGCTGCTATTTGTGGTCGGCGCGGCGGCGGCGGGCGTACCATATTGGGACGCACCACGCAGCACGTTTAATGGGATGCTGGTGCTGGATAATTTTGCGCTGACTCTGAACTGGATCTTCCTGCTGAGCACCGCAATTACGATCCTTATTTCGCTCGAATACTTACCACGCCAGGGCATCGAGCGCGGCGAATATTATGCGCTGCTGCTGTTTGCGCTCGGCGGTATGATGCTGCTCGCCCAAGGCACCGACCTGATTGTGCTGTTCCTTGGGCTGGAATTGCTTTCGATTACGTTGTATGTGCTGGCTGGCTTTGCCTACCCGCGCCTGTCGTCGGAAGAAGCCGCGATGAAGTACCTGCTGATTGGCGCCTTTGCAGCAGGCTTCCTGGTGTTCGGTATTGCCTTGCTGTATGGCGCTACCGGCACTTCAAGCCTGGCGGGCATTGCCAACAAGCTCGGCAGTGGGCTGGCGGCGGATGATGTGGCATTTATGCTGGCAGGTGCGGCGCTGGTCATTATCGGGTTCGGCTACAAAATCTCAATGGCACCATTCCATATGTGGACGCCCGATGTCTATGAAGGCTCGCCCACGCCAGTAGCCGCGTTTATGTCGGTTGGTACCAAGGGCGCAGGCTTTGCTGCGCTGGCCCGGCTGCTGCTGGTGGCGCTAGGTTCGCAATACGCGACCTGGGGTCTCATCCTGGCGATTCTCGCAGCAGTAACGATGGTTATTGGGAATGTCTCGGCGGTGGCGCAAACCAATGTGAAGCGCATGCTCGCCTATTCGAGCATCGGCCACGCGGGCTATATCCTGATGGGCGTGCTATCGGCGGGTAGCCCGGCAGCGGCGAATCGCGGCATCGAAGGCTTTCTGTTCTACTTGCTGGCGTATTCGCTCACCAATCTGGGGGCGTTTGCGGTGCTGATCGCGCTTGAGCAGCGCGGCGAGGCGGCGTGGAGCCTCGATGATTTTGCGGGCTTGTGGCATCGGCAGCCATTCCTAGCGATAGCAATGGCGCTGTGTATGTTCTCGCTGGCCGGTGTGCCGCCAACCGCAGGCTTCTGGGGCAAGTTCTATGTCTTCACCGCCGCCTGGGAAGCGGGCTTGCAGTGGCTTGCAGTGGTTGGTGTCATCACTTCGGCGATCGCGGCCTTCTTCTACCTGCGGATCATCGTGCAAATGTTTATGCGCGACCCGGTGCGCGAAATTTCACCTTCGCTCGATCGCAACCTGATGATTGGGGTTGGCCTGGCCGCGCTTGGGGTGATTGTGTTCGGCATTAGCCCAACACCAGTGATTGATCTGGTGCAAGGCTCGGTACTGGCGCTTAGCCGCTAGCCCCTGCCGCGATAAATACTGCGCCCCTGGCTGTTCGTACAATCAGGGGCGCAGTATTATTTTCTCCGCACTACATACGACAAGGCGAAGCTGGATTATACCAAATTCGGTTAAATACTTGTACACCTTGTACTACGCACTACGCACTTAAGCTTTGGCTTTGTGGTGCGTAATGCGTGATACTCCTGGCGAACTTGGTATTATTTGTTGCCCTTGGCCGTATAGATAACCGTGCCCGTGCCGCCGACCTGGGCCGCGTCAAATGCTCCAACTACTAGGCTGGTGGTACCGTGGTCGTAGGCATCGAGGAACATGCCATTCTGAAGACCCGGCATACGTCGTACTTCGACCCAGCCCTTGTCGCTGGTGATCTGCTGCTTATAGAAATCGGCGATCTCCTGGAGTGTTGCGGTGGATTGATAGATTTTTTCCTCGATCGTCTCTTTCTTAATTGCGTTTTGCTCAAGCATCGCGGGCACATCGCTCTGCCAGCCTGCGATAATTTGATTAAGCTTCTGGTTATCGCCCTTCTGGAACGCGCTGGCTTTGGGTGGATCTGGTACGGTCGTGTCGCCGGTTGAGCCGCCACAGCCCACAAGCACCAGCGCGAAGATCATCATGAGTACAATAGCTCGCCGCATGGATGTCGTTTTCCTCCTTGTAAAGGGTATACGTTGTGTCCTGAATCGAATCCAAAACGGCGTTAGTGTACCACATGATCGGCGGCTTGGCGCGCTGGCAGGCGCTGTGCTACAAATAATGCTAACCCAGTAACCCCGAGCATCAGCAGATCGTGCGTTACGAGGCCGCTGATTGAGACGCCACCTTGTTCAGCATTGCCAATAATTGCGCCGCCCAGCCCAGCCCCAAGCGCCACCCCGAGGGTATTGGCAAGCTGTAGCGCCGACGAAGCCGCCCCTTCCTGCCCAGCCGGTGCCGTTTCGAGCACCACCAGCGACATCGTTGAGAACGCCAGTCCCATGCCTAGGCCAGCCACGCCCCAGGCCACGAGCGCTAGCATTAACGGTGTAGCGGGTGAAAGCGCTGCAGCACTGCCAACAATGCCCACGCCGATCAGCGCCAACCCAACCGACGCGACCAGGCGACGGCTCTGGCGCGCGGCAAAGTGTGCCTGCACCCACGAGCCAGCCGTCCAGCAGATCGTTGCTGCAGTAAGTGCCAGGCCAGCCACGGTTGCGCTCTGGCCGCGCCCATTGGTGATCGCCAGCGGTACAAACGCATCGACGCCGAAAAAAGCCAGATTAAGCAGGCCATGCGTGGCAATTGCAGCAGGTAGGCCAGCCTTGGCGCGCAACGTGCCCGCAGGTACAAGCTGGCGCAAGGGCGGCGCAGCGATGGCGATACCTGCAATGCCAAGCACGCTAGCCAGGACGAGGCTTGATGTACTGAGGGCTGCAAGCGCCATGCCCACGCCAGCCGCCAGCGCCAGCGCCTGACCGACTGTGCGCCAGTCGCGCGCCGCGCGATGGGCATTTGCCAGGTGGCGCAACCCAGGGTATGCCATAAGCATGCCCAGCAGCACAAGTGGAATGAGGCCAAGGAAAACCCAGCGCCAGCCCACCGTGTCAGAAATGATGCCAGCCAGGGCCGGGCCAACCAACCCTGGTACCACCCAGGCAGTCGAGGTCATTGCCAGCATACGCGGCTTCAGCTCCTCAGGGTAGCCGCGCCCGATACTCACATACACCACCGACGAGAGCATACCCGCGCCAAAGCCCTGGACGGCGCGCCCCGCAATCACGACGAGAATTGCCGGTGCCAGACCAACGATTAGCAGCCCAAGGATAAAGATGCTTCCCCCCAACGCCAGCGGGCGCGCTGGGCCATCCCGATCGGCCTCGGCACCCGCCAGGGTGATGCCGAGCAGATTAGCCAGCATAAATGCGCTGAACGCCCACCCGTACAAATTCAACCCGCCGAGCTCGCGAATAATTGCCGGGAGCGTGGTAGCAACAGCGAGCGATTCGAAGGCGGCCCCTGAAATCACCAGCAATAGCCCGAGGGTGAGCGGCCGCTGCTCGCGCGCCCAAATACTCGGTAGTGCAACCGCCTGCGGCGGTGTACGGCTTACTTCATGCACCATGGCATTCTTTCTACATTGCACTATGGCACTCATCAAACTGGCAAATACGCAGCCAGTACATATCGCTATTCTATAACCAGAGTCGTCTGCCAGCATCACCCATCCGGCGGTGAAAGCACCTGATCGAAGGGGTAGGTGGTTTCACGCTGCGTGTGGGCACAACGCCTCTTAATCGCACCCGCTGTCACAAATACTAGAGCATGGCCAAATAGCTTGTATCCGAGTTGATACTAGTTGGTGTTGAAATAGATTTTGCGGCCATAAGCAAAGACCGAGATTACTATAGGAATGATTAGTACTTTTGGACTATTGCGGGAGGGTTTATTTAGGAAGATGATCAATTTTAAATATATGCAAAATGCATATACGAATTTCTCCTCCTCACACGTTTAATAGACGTAAAAACTCACACCATAAAAGTTCATAGCTCTTAACGCATTGTCTGTTGCAGCAATAAGCATTCCGATCTGGCTATATTTAGATTGAGTATATGTACTCAATCTAGCATTGCTGATAGAACAGCAAATAGTCTACTGCCACGCAGTTCTGGTGGTGCGCTACTGTCGCGCGCGGCCAAAATCAGCTCTAGCAGTTATTCCTAGTTTATTTACAGGCATTGTAGCCTCACTACTGCTGACGTTGCTTATAGCCATGGCACCTGTTAGTAGCAGTCTGTGTAGATCGGAAACGGCGATGCAATCTACCACAACACCATCGCTGCGTACTAGCAAATATATTATCCGCCTGTTGATGTGGGTGCTGTCTTTGTGCGACCGCTCACTGCATCGCACGCTTGGGTACGAATTACGCGCTGATTTGGTTGGGCAGGCACTCCATGCCGCCAACCGTGGCCGCTTCTTCCTCACGCGCTACCTTGCGGCGGAATGCCTTGACCTGCTCAAAGTCATAATTATCCGCGGGTTAGAGCTTATAAGCGCAGGCTGGAAACGATTGCCAACAACACTGCGCAATATGCTCGTTGCGCTCACGGTTATGGGCGGATTGGGTGCAGCAATTGTGCTTATATCGTTTTTGCTCGGGATGTTCTTGAATTCGCTTAACAACTCATTACAGGCGACGCCAGCAGCTACATTCGAGCCATTCATTGCACCAAATATACAAACATTGGTTGCTCTTCAGGAAACGAGCTATGCTGAACACGATAAAACAGCTTCGGCGGTTGCTTTGCAAACAAGTGTAACAGCTGCAACACAAACCGCACAGCAACAGACGGCAGCTGCTAGCACTCAAACTGCGCTAGGGAACCAGACGCAGACGCCATCGAGTGAAGGGAATACCTCTACGCAGGTATCAATGCCGTCTTCAACGAATACTGTCCGCCCAAGCATAACGCCATCGGCGACGGTCATTCCTACGAATATAGTTACTAAAACAGCAACACCTGTGAAGACCGCAACTACGACAAAAACGATTACCCCTACGAAGACGCCAACTGTAACAAAGACAATAACCCCAACAACGGCCACCACGCCCAAGAG
>JAFEAS010000232.1 GCA_018266315.1 Chloroflexi bacterium SZAS-1
ACCTGAAGCAGAGATACCAGCCGCAGAGGTTTCCGCAGTGCCCGAGATTGAGAACCTGCAAGATGCGCTAAACAGCGGGCAAGTGCAGCCGTTCTCGCTCGCCGATCTGGGGTTGTCGGACGAAGAAATTGCTGCGCTGGGAGATAGTGGCGCGCCAGTAGAGGACGCCGCTCCTAAGGTTGAGTCATACGCATCACCGGAGCAAATCGTTGAGCCGGTTGTGGCAAGCGATGCCGAAGCCACCCAGCCTGACGAAGAAACAGAAAACGCGCTGGGTGTTAGCGATCTGACTCCATTCTCGCTCGCCGATCTTGGCCTCTCTGATGATGAGATCAATGCTCTGGGTTTAGAGAGCGATGCAGATCAGCCGAGCGAAGTTGCGCTGGGCCTCACTGAAGAAGATATGGAAGGCCTTGATGGTGGCGACCTCAACTGGTCGAATACCACCAGCGAGCCACCTTCAGCTCCAGCCGCTCCACCTGGCGATGACATCATGATTATGAGCGGCGATCTTGCGATCGATCGGCTGATTGCGCTTGGTCGGCAGCAGGGGTATATCGATATCTCTGATATTATCGCCAATGTTGAAGATCCAGAGGCTGAGGCCGATCGTATCGAAGAGATAGGGATGCGGCTTCACGAAGCTCACATTGAAATTCGCGATGGCGATGAAGTGATCGATATGGATGCGGAGTATGCTGAGGATGAGGCATACCCGTATACAGAGGAAAGTGCGCCAAGCGAGCCACGAACGCCGTACCCACGCGATCTTGATTTAATGACTGATGAGTTCGATGTTCCTGTTGGTGCGGCCCCGGTAGAGCCTGTAGCAGAAGTGCCGGATATGACTCCGTTCTCGCTGGCCGATTTGGGTCTTTCCGACGCTGAAATCGCAGCACTTGGTCTTGGTGAGGCTGAAGCAGCGTTGCCAACCCCTGAACCTGTTACCCCTGAGCCAACGAGCGAAGAGCCGAATCTGACGCCCTTCTCACTCGCTGAACTTGGCCTCTCGGAGGACGAGATTGCTTCGCTTGGGTTAGCAGATCCTGCGGCACCCACGGCAACGGAAGAGCCAGTTCAGCCAGTTGCAGAAATGCCTGCCCCTGAGCCAATGCTGGATGAGCCTGCTGCTGTGGCAAGCCCCTCGGAATCGGCGGTGGTCGAACCTGCTATGCCCGACGAAGTGGCAGCTGAGCCGACCGTGGATGCTACTACACCGATTGCGCCAGAGGTAACGACTGATGATGAGGTGGTTGAAGCTACTGCCTCGGTTGCGCCTTCGGATGTGGCGGCTTCATTGCCTGCTGAACCAACGGTACCAGTTGTGCCACCTGATGTACCTGCTGCAACGCCGCCAGTTTCGGTAGCACCAAGCACTACACCTTCTACCGAAGGGCACACACAGCTCACAGGTAACGAGGTGCTGGATGCGTTTTTCCGCCAGCTGGAAGCCGAACCTAATAATGATGTGTTGCGTCTTTCGATAGCACGAGTGCTGGGCCAGCTTAATATGGCCGACCCTGCACTGAAACAGTATCGGTTTCTGGTGAAGAATAGCAGTATGCTCGATCAGGTAGTGAGCGAGCTACAGGATATGATTGCGTACACTGATGACGTTACCTTGCTGAAAGGGCTGCATCGCGCGCTCGGCGATGCGTATTCGAAGCAGGGACGTCTCAAAGAGGCAGTAGACGAATATAGCTGGACACTCGGCGGGCCGCGCAGCGCACGCTAACCAGTACTTCCCACCAAAGGAAAGGCTAAAGTCATGAGGCGCATCGTCGAAGACCTTATCCGTGTTGAGGGGGTTATTGGCAGCTTACTGGTCGGTAAGGATGGGCTGGTTGTTGCAAGCACCCTGATGGACGAAGAAGATGCCGAAATCCTTGGGGCCATGTCAGCTGCCGTATTTGGCGAGATTGATAAGGCAACCAAGCGTATCGGGGTGGGCATGCTTCTGGACACCATCATCGATGCCGAACAAGGCTCGATCCTTATGCTTGAATCGAAAGAGCTGATTTTGGTTGTCATAACGCAGCGCACGATTAACCTGGGCCTGGTAAAAATGGAGATGCGCCGCGCTGCCAAACGCATCGGCGAGGCTGTGCCTATCTAGGTGGGTATGTGCGCTGTTATGCCTAAGCACTAGACCCGGCATTGCGACTATTCGTCGATGCCGGGTTTTCGCGTGTGTTTCGGGCAGCGAATAATGCTGCTAAGCACTTGTGGTAGTATATGCCTGGCGGCTTGACGTACCATAGCTACGATACGGTATATCAACGCCCAAGATGCGTATGATTGCAAATTGCAAGGGGTTTAGAAAGGAGCCTGAATAATGGAGCGTTCGCTGATTATCTTGAAGCCTGATGCGGTGCAGCGTGGGCTGATGGGGCCAATTATTTCGCGCCTTGAGCAGCGCGGGCTAAGGTTTGCTGGCCTCAAGCTTATGCGGGTTGACGAGGCGCTTGCTCGCCGCCACTATGCAGTTCATGAGGGGAAGCCTTTCTTTGCTAGCCTGGTTGAGTATATTACTTCGGGGCCGGTGGTTGTTGCAGCGATAACTGGCAACAATGTCATTGCAACGATACGGAATACCGTTGGCGCAACTAACCCCTCGCAAGCGGCACCAGGCACTATTCGTGGGGATTATGCCGTTGAGATTGGGCGCAACCTTATTCATGCCTCGGACTCGCCGGAAAATGGCGAGAAAGAACTCGCTTTGTTTTTTGCGCCAAATGAGCTAGTGGAGCTTGAGCGTAGCACCGACCGCTGGATTTACGAATAGTTTGCGAGAACACGCGGAATCGCGCGGCTCTGCTACAACCGAAAACCCGCCGCACGTCATCGGTACGTGTTCGGCGGGTTTTCGATCATGGAGATGGACCGAGTGAGGTAACCAGAGTTAAGGTGTTGGCGTTAGCCCCTCGGGCGTGCTGGCTGCCGATGCGGTTTCTGTGCTATTTGCACTTGGCCCAGCGGCGGCGGTTGCAGTGCTATTACTCGCGGCTGCCGTGGGTTGGAGCGTAGGAATATCCGTCGGTGTGTCGGTTGGCACGTCGGTTGGCGTGTCGGTCGGCACATCGGTTGGCGTGTCGGTCGGCACGTCTGTCGGTGTGTCGGTTGGCACGTCGGTTGGCGTATTCGTTGGCACATCGGTTGGCGTGTCGGTCGGCACGTCCGTCGGTGTATCGGTTGGTGGTACGCGTGTTGGGCGCGATGTTGGCGGCACCGTTGGCGGCGGTACCTCGCTGGGCACCTCAGTCACCGGTACTGCTGTTGCAGTTGGGATGACCGTGCTCGTTGGTTCCCCTGGCTGACTGGTTGGCTGCGCTGTTCCGGCTGGCTCGTCAGTTGGGACAGGGCTTGGCTCAGTCGTTGGCGGCAACGCTGTCGCTGGGTCGGGTGTTGCTGTATTGACTGGAACGCTGGTGGGCGATAGCGGCACATTGATTGGGCCAGTTGCAGTTGGCTGCGCTGCGCCGCCACCGACAGCCGGGCTAGGTGGAATCGGGGTTGCAGTTGCAGTTGCGCCCTGATTCCCTGATGACGAGCCTGGGCGTGAGGTATTGCCACCCGACGAGCCATTAGGAGTACTGGTATCGCTAACTGCGGTGTTTGTAGGCGCGGCAGCGGTATTCGGTGGCGTGGCCGGGATTTCCTGCGCTAGCTGATCGGCACGCACAATCACGCGCGCTAGCACCGGCTGTGTATCTGGCAGTGCTGGGGTAGCTTCTTGCACATCGTGCTTTGTTCGCACCAGCAGATCGCGCACTTCGGCACTTACATTTACCTGATCGTTCTGCCGATTCGTTGAAAGTGCATTTTGGGCACTTTCGAGCAGACTGTCGAGCGTTTCGGCGATAACGACTGAATTAATCGAGTTTCCACCTTCGATCAGGTCGTTAAACTCATCGAGCCGCCGGTTCGCATACTCTACAAGCAACTGGCTGCGCTGATCGGGGTCAACGGCCAGCGCAAGTGAGATATTCTCTTTTGCGCGCTTCCATTGATAGAGCGTATCGCCTGGCAGGCTTTGCGCCGATGCCGAATCGACCGCCCCCATTGCGACGGCGACCACCACCACAGCCACGGCTGCACGCTGCGCGGTGAGGCGGCGGGCAGCAGCGCGCTGACGGCGGCGCGCATAGCGCGGGGCC
>JAFEAS010000233.1 GCA_018266315.1 Chloroflexi bacterium SZAS-1
GGTACTTTTTTCGTTGTTCTTGGTGATTTTTGCGCGGAGCGCAAAAATCACCAAGAACAAGAAGAATTTGCTTGAGTAAGCGAAAGACCTACAAATGGGAGAGTTTAGAAGAACACCTTCAGCACTTTCAGCACGCCCTGGCTCCACGGCACGCGATGCGACACACCCGATGCATTCTCGAATTCGTGCATGTGCGCGATATACCAATCGTAGTTGCGCACCATCGCATCGGCAGTCGAGTACTTCGGCTTATAGCCGAGGATGCGCTCGGCCTTCTCAATCGACACAAACGAATCGGTGCCAGCGGTTTCGTACACCCACTTGTACAGCGGCGAAAGCTTCATCGCTTCAAGTACCCGCAGCGCCAGAATCGCGGGCTTGGCTGGGAAGCCAATAATGTGCTTCCCCTTGCCCGCGCGGTCAAGCACGGCCTGGTAATCCTGCTTCATTGTGGTAAACACCTTGGCACCAATATTGAATGTATCGTTCACCTTCTCGCGGTCGCCGGTGGCAGCCAAATAAATGGCATCGCACAGGTCTTCCACATCGAGCAGCTGGTAACGATTCTTGCCATTGCCGATCATTGGGAAGTTCTTACCGTCTTTGGCCCAATCATACAGCAGTGCGAACACGCCCAGCCGCTCGGGGCCAACGAACGATTTCGGGCGCACGATGGGCACACACATGCCCTTTTTGCGGAAATCGAGGCACACTTGCTCGGCCTTCACCTTGGCCTCGCCATATGGCCCCACACCATCGAGCTTGTCGTTTTCGAGCAGCGGGTGATGATCGGGGATGCCATACACGGCGGTGGATGAGACATGAATAAAGCGATCGACCTTATGCTCCATCGCCGATTGCAGCAGGTTGCGCGTGCCATCGATGTCGGTGGAATAGATATCGGCGGGCTTATATAGCGGCAATGCGGCGGCAGTGTGAACAACAATATCCACACCTTCCATCGCGCGGTCAACACTCGATTTGTCGCGAATATCGCCACGAATTTCCTTAATGCGATTTTTCTCGGGGTAGTCGAAGGGCGCAATGTCGAGCGATACGACTGTATGCCCGCGATCGAGCAGGTAGCGCACCATATTGATGCCCAGGAACCCGGCACCGCCGGTAACCAGATACGTCTGTGTCATAACCTCACCTTATATATTATATTCTTATGGTGTGTTCACCTTGTACGCTATACAGCGCCCGGTGCCTTCCCCGCCTGCGCAGTGGTACCAGGAAGAGGTGAAACACTGACTACCAAGTCTAATAATACCGTACTTTTGCGCCTTAGCTCCAGCGTGCCACCAGCGCACGAAACTGCCCCTTACTGGCCGCAGCACTATCGGGCGCAACGACATGCTGGGTGAACCAGGCATCGAGACGGCCAAGCATATCGGCGTGCTGTTCGTCGCTCAGTGCCCAATCGGCACTATACATCCGCTGGCTCAGCCGTTCGCGCATTTCGCGCGGTGTGAGCGGCGGGCGCTCGAAGGGTGCCAGCGCAACTTCTTCCACATGTGCGCCCAGCGACCCAAGAAATGCGCTGATCTGCTGGTCGCTGCCCCATAGATTCGAGCGCCCACGTGGGCGGGCAAACCCCAGCTCTTCGCGCAGGCGCAGCCAGCGGTCGCGCACCTGGATGGCTTCGGGCACCTGCTCCCCGGCAATCGGTCGGCCATCGCCTGGCGCGCTATCGTGACCCAGCACCAGCGCACCGCCAGGCCGTAGCACCCGGTGGGCCTCGCGCAGCATTGCCTGCCAATCGTCAACCAAATGAACCACATGCACGCTCAGCACCAGGTCAAACGCAGCATCAGCGAAGGGCAACGCGCTCACATCGCCCTGGCGCAGTTCGAACCGGTAGCGTGCCCGCGCAGGGTCGGGTGCGAGCTGCGCCAGCAACCGATCCATCATCGCCTGCGACAGATCGATGCCGGTGAAATTGTAGCCCGCGCGAATGAACGGCAGCGCAATTCGCCCAGTTCCAACGCCCAGCTCGAGCATACGCGCATCGTTACCCAGCCCAGTATACGCCACAATCGCATCGCGGATGCCTTCGGCTGAACCTGGCGCGTACCCGCGCGTCGCGTCGTAATACTCGGCAGCGCGATCGAACGAAACCCCAGGCATTGCAGCTCCTTATCAGCGTTGCACGGCGCTATAGGCCACAGCGGCGCGGGCCACATCGCGCCCTAACTCTACCGCGAAATTTGTGCCACGATCCCACGGGTATACCTGGCTCATGCTGGCCCAGAACAAACCGGGCAGCGGTGTTGCCAGTGGCGGAATATTGCGCGCGTGGTTCACCGGCACCACCGGCTGCGCATAGCGCTCGCGATGCACCCAGAAATCGCGCACCCACCCGCGCTCGAAGCGTGGGTTCACCCGTTGCAATGCGGGCAAAAAGCGTTCCAGTAGGGCAGCGTCGCTCAGCTGGAAGTACTCGTGCGCCGGGTCGAGGTAATCGCCACAATACACCAGCGTATCGCCGCCATAGTGCGCCCGGTCGATGAAGTTGGTATGCTCAACCAGCGCCAAGAATGGGAATTGGTCTTTGGGCATATTCACCCAATACAGCCCGCCGGTAAGCGACTCTTTCAGCGCAATCGTCATCACCACCGCACCCATCGAGCGCAAGTTGTCGAGGCGGATCAGGTAGCTGCCCGGCAATTCAGGCGCGAGCTTGCGCAGCAGCCCGGGCGCGCCCGTCACAATCACCGCGTCGGCGTCGAGGGTGCTACTTGCGGCCAAGGCTACCCGCCAGCCGCCCGCGGGGCGCAACGTCAGCCCTTCAACTGCGGTGCCCAGGGTTACACTTACCCCCAGGCGGCGCACTGCGGCCACGAGCGCATCGGCGAGGCCCTGAAAACCGCCCTGGAAATAGCCCAGCCGCACCGAGCGCGCCTTAAAGCGCGACCACAGCCAGGCCATATTCACCTGCTCGGCGTATGGGCCAAATTTACCTTCTAGCAACGGGCCAAAAAAGCCCTGGTACAGCGTCTCGCCGCCCCAGCGCCGCGTCCAGCTTGCGGCCGTTACGCGCTCCAGTGGCCGCCAATCGCGCACGCCCAGCTTGAGGTAAGCCATAAGCGCATTCAGGCGCAGCCGTTCGAGTGGAGGTAGGCCGGGGTAGGTGAGCACGGCCAGCGCACCCGCCACTAGGTCGGGTACTGGCAGCTCACGCGGTTGGCTGGTACCGGGCAGTCGTAGTGCCGGGCGCGCGCCAGTGAGCGCATAGCCGCGCTGGCCCCACCATTGTGCGGTGAGCGGTCGGCGAAAAAACATCTGGCTTGTAAAACCAATCTCACGTACCAGATCAATTATTGCAGCGTCGGTGGTGAAAATATGGTGGTAAAACCGCTCAAGCGGCCATTCCCAGCGCGCGTCGCGAAAGCCCGAAGCCAACCCTCCAGCTTGTGCGCTCGCTTCGTATACTGCAACAGTGTGCCCGGCCTTCGCGAGATCATATGCAGCGGCCAGCCCGGCCAGGCCCGCACCAACAATAACAATGTTCATGGATCGCTTGTACCTTTATCGCATCACAAAAAGCTAGAGCTTTCGCTGGCTGTTGATGTACCTGCTGCGGTAAAACCTCTTTTATGTTTCCAGGCTGCGTTCTTCTACAGCGCGGCCAAAATCGCGCCAGCCAACCTGTTCAAGCAGCATAAACACCGCGCCGAGCGCCGTAATTGGCAGCCATAAGGCAATGTGCAGCACCAGGGTATAGCCGGTAGCAATCGCCTTGGGTACGCCATAGCCGGTTAAAATCGCAATGCCCGGCGCGTCGAACGTACCGACATAGCCCGGAGTAGAGGGCAGTGTCGTCGCCAGATTCACCACGGCCGTCATCAGCATCAGCACCAGAAACGACACGTGGAATGGGAACGCCTGCATCACAAACCAGTATTTCGTTGTTTCGGTGAGCCAGATGAGGGTTGAGGAGAGGAAGATCAATGCCAGCTCGCGCGGGCTGCGCAACGACTGAAGGCCCTCGACAAAGCGGTCGAACAAGCCGTGAACGCGCGGCTGCAACCCGGCAGGCACCGCGCGCGACACCACCCAGGCATAGACGCGGCTCATACGCTCGGGGCGAATAGCCAGGGCAAGGAAGACCACCAGCGCCACAAAGAAAACCACGCTAAAGAGAGTTACCAGGGCAGCATACCCGGCGGGCAGCGGCGCAAATGGCAGCGTGAGAAACACGAAAAGCAGCATCACCAGGCCATCGAACAGCCGTTCGAGCACAACCGTCGCCAGCGACACACTGACAGGCACGCCTTCTTTGCGCTTGAGCACATACGAACGCAGCACCTCGCCTGCACGGGCGGGGTACACATTGTTGCCCATATAGCCAATCACAACTACGGGAAACAAGCGACGTAGTGGCACCGACTTGACGTGGCGCAGCATGTAATGCCAGCGCCAGGTACGCGCCCATACCGCGCAAAAATATATCGCCACGCCTGGGAGGAGCCACCAGTAATTCGCGCGGCGCACCGTCGCCCAGAAACCGGCGAAATCTAGCCCACGTAGCGCCAGGTAGAGAAATATCACGCTTATGGCTACACCGAGCCAGAATTTCCAGCTTCGCAACGACCCTACCTCCATTACACCACAGGCGCAACTTGATGACGAACGTACCTACATCGATGCGCCGCGCCCGCAGCGCCATCATGTATCATACCTGCGGGTGTAGCGCCTGTCAACGCACTTGTGTGCACAAAGGCCGAGAAGCAGAAGAAGGCTGGACAACAGCTGGTTTACGACGAACTGAGTATCACCGCTCCCAACGCGGCCAGAGCGTCCAGAGGATTACCAGCACAGCGGCGGCCCACACCCAGCGCGTTTCGCTCGCAAAGCCATTCACACGCAGAACTACCCCTCCCACGAACAAGCCAGTTGCCACGATGCCGCCTGCCAGCCGGGTCGTTGCGCGCTCAACCCGGCGCATACTGCGTTCAAGTCGGCTCAAATCCACCCGCATGTTGAGGTCGCCCCGATTCGCCGCTTTATAGAATTCATCCATCTGGCGCGGTAATGTGGAGAGAAGCTGGCCCGCACCAGTCAGCTCCTTGCGCGCGCGATCAAGCCAATCGGCCTCGCGCGCTTCCCGCGCCACCAGCTCCTGAGCAAACGGGCGTAGTGTCTCAAACAGGTTAATATCCGGGTCAATCGCGGTAGTCATGCCACTGACCATGCTTACCGCCCGGCCCAGGTAGATCAAGTCCTGCGGCATCTGAAAAGGCAAATCGCGCACCAGATGTTCTACTTCGCCAAACACACTTTCAGCTACCTCGGCGCTGGTCAGCTCGCGAATGCTACGATCGTAGGTGTGGCGGAACAGGATCGATGTCGCCTGTATAATCGGTCGGCGGTTGGCATCGGGCAGAATGACGCCCAGGCGATCGAGCGCGCCAACAAAACGTGATGGATCGTTGGTCGCTACTGCTACCGTGCCTTCGCGTAGCGCTTCCATCGCGCGCGGGCCGAGCCGGCCCACCATCCCGAAGTCGATGAAAATCAGGGTGTAGGGCGTAGTAGGCGATACGGCCGGGGCAGGATCAGCGGGCGGATGCGTGCCATTCTGCGAACCGGGCGTTACCGCGACAACCGGCACCAATGCCGCTGAAGGCGTTTCGACGCGTACAAACAGGTTTCCTGGGTGCGGGTCGGCATGAAATACGCCATCGAGGAACCACTGCTGCAGGTAAGCGCGGTAAAAACGCTGCGCCAGATCGCTGCGATCAACGCCTGCACGTTGCAACGCCTCAATATCGCTAATCTTAATCCCGCTGATGCGCTCCATCACCAGCACGCGGCGGGTCGAAAACTCGTTGTACGGCTCGGGAATGTACACCCCCGGCATTCCTGCCAGGTTATTGCGCACAGTTATCGCATTCTGGGATTCCTGGAGATAATCAAGCTCCTCAATCAGCACGCGCTTGAACTCTTCAAACAGCGCCAGCAGATCGGCTCGGCGCTTGATTGCCGGGTAGTGCCGCACAACCCGCACCGCCCACTCCACCGCGCGCAGATCGACTTCAACAATTTCATCGATACGCGGGCGCTGCACCTTGATCGCCACGGCCCGCCCATCGTGCAGCCGCCCTAAAAACACCTGCCCAAGCGAAGCTGCCGCCACCGGTTCAGGCGAAAACTCGGCAAATACATCTTCGGGCGCGGCACCTAGCTCTTCATATAGGGTGGCAAGAATATACGGCAACGGTGCAGGCGGCACTTCATCTTGCAGGCCCGCCAGCTCATTAGTGATCTGTACGGGCAAAATATCGGCGCGCGAGCTGAGGAACTGCCCCAGCTTGATCAGCACGCCGCCCATCTGCACCGCTAGCCCACGGAACCGCCGCGCAATGTTCACCCAGCGGCGCATGCCAGTGCGGCGCGGGTACCACCGCGTAAGCCGCGAGCGGCTGAGCAACACATCAATCAGAAAGACTTGCACAATCACCCCGAGGAAAAACCACGAGATGCGCAAGAAGCGGCGGCGAGGATGAATTTTGAGCGGCGGCAGCGGCTCAGGCGGGCCAGCTGGCGCTATTTGTGGGGTATTCGTGATGGTTTGCACATGCTTATTATACACGACCAGCCACGTTGACGCGCTTAGCGCTGCGTGCTAGCATATGGCAGTCGCCCGCCTATAAACGCCAGCATTTGCTCCTTGCAGCACCGCCAGAGCTTCTATGCGAACCAGCATTTGGCTTGTGCGCCACGGCCAAACCGAGCTAAATAAAGCGCGTCGCTACCAGGGCACGCGTGAAAGCCCGCTCACTGCCTTTGGCGAGCGCCAGGCCACCGTGCTTGCAGGGCGGCTGCGCCGCATCCCTTTTCGCGCAGTTATTGTTAGCAGCAGCCAGTGCGCCCAGTCCACCGCCGAAACGATCATGGCTACGCGCACGGCAACCTTCATTGATGATGCCGATTGGTGCGACCTCCGGCAGGGCGCATGGGAAGGTCTTACCTATAACGATGTGCGGGCGCATTTCCCACAGCAGGCGGCGGCGCGCTTCGCCGACCCGCTCAATGGCCGCGCACCCGGCGGCGAAAGCCTGGCCGAAGGAGCGGCGCGCATCGGCAATGCCTGGCGTAATCTTCTTCAGCAGCATCCAGGCGGGCGCGTGTTAATCGTTAGCCACGCCACGCCCATTCAGCTTGTCCTCTGCCAGCTGGTGGGTATGCCGCCAACTCTTCACTGGCGCTGGCGGATCGATCTGGGCAGCATTACCGCGCTCGATGTATATGGCACCAGCGCAATCATGCGGATGGTCAACGAGGTACCACATTGATGCACCCCACCGACGAAATCGCATTGCGCGAAATCTGTGCGCAGGTGCGTGGCCCGCATAGCGCTGCGCAAGCCGCTGCCCGCACCCACATCGCGCGCCTTGCCAAATCGCCAGGCAGCCTCGGCACGCTTGAGCTGCTGATTGTACGGCTGGCCGCGATCACCGGGCAGGTGCGGCCAGAATTTAATCATCCGGCCGTGCTAGTGGCCGCTGCCGACCATGGGGTAGCTTCCGAACAGGTAAGCGCTTACTCGCAGAGCGTTACCGCCCAGCTGCTGCAACGCCTGGTACGCGGCAGCGCAGCCGTCAACGCGCTAGCTGGCAATGCTGGGGCAAGTCTGATCCTTGCCGATGCCGGTATCGCCACCGACCTGGGCGAACACCCGCGCCTGCGCCGAATAGCGATCGGGCGCGGTACACGCAACCTGCTGCGCGAGCCAGCCATGACCCGTGCCCAGGCAGCCAGTGCGCTGCTGGCAGGTGCGCGATTGGTATTGGCTGAAGTCCAGTCTGGGCTCGATCTCCTGGCCCTCGGCGACATCGGCGCGGGCAACACCACCGCTGCGGCCTGCCTCACCAGCGCATTCACTGGCGTAGCCCCCGAGATCACAACTGGTCGGGGCAGCGGCCTCGATGATGCACGCCTGTTACACAAACGCACAATCGTAGCGAGCGCACTACGCCGGGCACGCCCACGCAGCGCCGACCCGATCGGCACACTGGCCGAGCTTGGCGGCTTCGAAATTGGGGTACTTGCCGGGGCAGCGATCGCCGCCGCCGCGCACCATATCCCAGTCGTGCTCGATGGCTATAGCACCACCAGCGCGGCGCTGGTTGCGCAGGCGCTCGTGCCCGATATACGGTATGCTCTGATTGCAGCGCATCGTTCGGCTGAGCCAGGTCACCGGGTTGCGCTTGAATTCCTGGGGTTGCAGCCGTTACTGATGCTCGATATTGGCCTGGGCGAAGGAAGCGGTGCTGCGCTGGCGTTGCCGCTCATCCAGGGCGCGGCGCGAGTGATGCGCGAAACCGTTGCGCTGGAATAATCAGTACGATAGCGATGCTGCCTGGCGAATATCTTACCCGGCGGGTTCATCCTTCGCCATTTGGTATGATGCAGAATGATGCAAAAGTAGCGCCTTCGCGTGGCCCAATTGGCTAAAACCCACCGATATAGTTTATACTAGCATAGGCAATACACCCAGCGCCGACCGCACACGATTGCCCGAGTGCCGCCTAGCGAAGATACCGCCCCACGTAATAGCAGAACTATGCGGCGTCATGTGAATGAATAATTGTTAATAAGTATCAAACTTCCGCCTCTGTCGCAACATTGATCACATTTTGATCAGGTATAATCAAGCCAGACAGTTTAGACTCTGTAGTAAGTGCCGCACGAATCTGCACTATGCCGATTCGTGGTCGCTCGTAGGCGATGAGCATCACTAGACCGTGTACCTGTAAGGAGCCAACTCATGCCAGAGGAACGTGGCACCGCAACCACTCTTGAGCCGCGCTTTTACCCGAACTTGATCGGGCGCTTGTATCTTATCAGCCTTGAGGATGTGATGGGC
>JAFEAS010000234.1 GCA_018266315.1 Chloroflexi bacterium SZAS-1
ACAGAAGAGATGTTGACTAATCGCTCAGTGTCACCACATAATCACTATCCAAGCGCCTGCCCTGGCTCGCGTGCAGCAATACTTCATCGAGATACATCAGCACCGACGAAAGCGTGTCGGTAATGGCCTCAGTTGGGTGGAAGTGGCCGCTTATGCTACCTGGGCATTGACGCGGCGGCATGCCCATGCTACGATGCCAGCCGACAGACCTACCTATTCAGCTGGAGCTACTGTGTCATTCCGGCCAATCAGGCTGATATTGTGTGCCTTGCTGGCATTGCTGTTGGCCCTGCCGCCCGCAGTATTTGCTGCGCCGCCTGCGCCCGCCGAGTCCGATGTGCAGGCGTTTCTCGCTGCGCAGTCCGGCGCGCTCAAATCGTACCGCGACCGTGAACATAGCGCGGCGGACATTGTGCAAGCCACTAGCGCGTATTATGGCGTCAGCCCGCGTATTCTGCTGGCGCTGCTTGAAGCGACTGGCCGCCTGCTGAGCGATCCAGCTCCTTCCGAGGCAATACTCCGCCAACCCTTTGGCGCAGATGGCCCGCTGGGCTTTGCCGACCAGCTCGATTGGGCTGGCAGCGAGCTGCGCGCTGGCTATGGCCCGTATCAGCGCCCGCCAGTCGTGCGTTTCACCGATGGCACCACGCTTACACTCACGCTGCAACAGGCTCCCGAGGGTGTGGCGGTGCAGCGCTTTTTGGCGCACAACCGTACCCAGCCCGAATGGCGCGCTGCGTTTGCCCAGTTCAGCCAGGCGTTTCAGCTTTACTTCAATAACGAGCTGCCCGAAGCCAGCCAGCCGCAGCCTGGCGCAACCAGCGGCTTCCTGATGCGCCCCTGGGCGGCTGGCACGCGCGTGGTACACCTGGCCTACTTCGACCATATGTACCCAACTGTGGATACGGGCAAGGCCGACAATGGCGCGGTGGTGAACTACTTTGGGCATGGCAGCGTGCAGTATGATGGGCACGACGGCAACGATTTCTATTTCCCCGACCAGCCGATTGGCACGTATATTTATGCTGCTGCCGATGGTATTGCGCATGCCAGCACGCACCGTGGCAATGGCGTATGGATCGAGCATGCCAATGGCTATGTTACGGTGTATTGGCACCTCGATAAGTTCGCGCAGAAATTCCGTGGGAACGTAGATACCGGCGCGGGCGTGCGGGTGCAGGCGGGCGATTTACTAGGGAGTAGCGGGAAAAGCGGCTTTGTGGTAGGTACACCGCACCTGCACTTCGAGGTGCGCCACAATGGCAAAGAAGTTGACCCCTACGGCTGGTATGGCGCTGGCGCTGACCCTTGCACCCAATACGCTGCCTGTGAGGCGAGTGTGTGGTTATGGCATCGTAGCCTGGCGGGCGAATTCGATCTTACCCCACCCGGTACGGTTGCCCAGCCCGATCGCACGCCGCCAGAAGCCGTCATTGCGGCGAATCCGCCCGGTGATATCTTGCTGCTCAACCATTTCGATGGCACAACCCTGCCGCAGCTGGGTGTTGGCTTGCCCATCGCCGAAAGCGGCCCGGCCTTTGTCGATGCGCGCTTCGGGCAAGGCGTGCGCGTTGCTGGCTCGGCCCGGCTGGCCTTTCCCACAGCGGGTAACCTCGATCTGGATGTTGGTACGATTGCCTTCTGGGCGCAACTGCCCGTGCGCTGGCCGAATACCCCGAATAACCGCCAGTATCTGCTGGCTGCTAGCGCGCACGCCGACGAAGTCCCGGTGTATACAGGCACCCTGGCCCTGCGCCGCGATACTGCGCCCGATGGCGCGCCGCGCTGGAATTTCTGGACAACACCCGAGCGTGGCGAACCTGGCCGCAATGATCTGGTTGCGCCCGATACCTTGGCATCGGGCTGGCATCACTTCGCGCTTAGCTGGAACCGCGCCGACCGCTCCAAGGCGCTGTATCTCGACGGCCAGCGCGCCGCAGTGGCGGCTGATGTTGACCTACCGAGCGACGTTGGCCCGCTGCTCGATCTTGGGCGCTGGCTGCCAGGCACACGTGCCAGTGGTGTTAGCTTCGATGAGCTGGCGGTGTATAAGCGCGCCCTGGCTCCGGCTGAAGTTGCCGAGCTAGCACAGCGTAGAGATTCGTTGCATATCGATACCCAGGCTACCACAAGCCGCGAGCTGCAGCTCGCCGTCAAGGCGCGCGACGACGGCGGCGCGATTGTGAGTATGCAGCTGGGCATCAATGGCGAATTTGCCGACCCACAGCCGTATAACGAACGCCCCGTGATCCAGCTACCCGCTGCCACTGGCACCTACACGGTAGGCGCGCGCCTGCTCGACCGGGCCGGAAATACCATCGTAGTAAGCACTACCATCGCACTAGCGCTACCCACCCGTGCACCTGCTACGCCGGGTGCCTGGCAGGTATGGCTGCCAATCTGGCGCTAAGCCTCCCCTGCTCTGGCGCGAATACGCCTTCTGGCTGATGCAAACCTATACCGAGTATGGTATTCTGTGACCAAGAAAACAATCTGGCCATATAGAAACGAGAAGCGCACTATGCCCAAAGCATTTAGCGATGAAGAGAAAGCGCATATTCACGCAAATCTGCTGGTACAGGGCCGCCGCCTGTTTGGGCTGCATGGCTTGCGTAAAACCAATGTCGAAGATCTGACGCGCGCAGTGGGTATTTCGAAAGGGGCATTCTACCTATTCTACGATTCGAAAGAATCGCTATTCTTCGATATTCTTGAGCGCTTCGAGGCTGAATACCAGGCGCAGATGCTCGCGGGCCTAACGGAGCAGGCTATTCCTGCGCGTGATCGCCTTGCCAATGTGCTGCGCCAGGCGGCGACGCTATGGCGTTCGCACCCGCTATTTGCGCAATTCGGCAGCGACGATATGGCCTACCTCACCCGCAAGCTTTCGCCCGCGCAGATCGAGGCCAATCAGAACAGTGATGTAGCTTTCGCCGCACAGTTTATTACGACGGCGCGCGCGGCTGGCCTGCCAATTTCGGCTGATGCGCAACTGCTTACCGGGCTGCTGCGTGCTCTGGTACTGCTGAACCTGCACGAAGACGAGATCGGCACAGCGATGTTTGATGCCGTAATGGCGGTGCTGGCCGAGCAGATCGCCGCGTATCTATTGAAGGGAACGACACCATGATTACTGCTCAGAATGTCAGTTTTACGTATCCGGGTACGGCTAACCCGGCGGTGTCGGTGCTGAATCTCACGATTGAGTCAGGCGAGGTAGTTGGGTTGCTCGGCCCCAGTGGCGCGGGAAAATCGACCACGCAAAAGCTTTTGATTGGGCTGCTGCGCGGCTACACCGGGCAGATTACCGCATTCGGGCGCGACCTGGCAAGCTGGGGGCGCGATTACTACGAGCGTATTGGTGTTTCGTTTGAGCTGCCCAATCACTTCCAGAAGCTTACCGCGCGCGAAAATCTGGCTTACTTTGCTTCGCTCTACCGCCGCGCGAGTATGCCGCCTGCCGAGGTGTTAGCGCAGGTGGGCCTGGCCGACGACGCCAATACTCCGGTTGAGCAATTTTCAAAAGGGATGAAGAACCGACTGAGCGTGGCGCGGGCGCTTCAGCACAACCCCGAGCTGCTGTTTCTCGATGAGCCTACTTCGGGGCTTGATCCAGTCAATGCCCGTCGCATCAAAGACATTATTCGCGCGCGGCAGGCGGCTGGCACTACCGTGTTCCTCACAACCCACGCCATGAGTGTGGCCGACGAGCTGTGCGACCGGGTGGCCTTTATCGCTGATGGGCAGATCGCGCTGATTGATAGCCCGCGCGCGCTGAAGCTGCGCTACGGTGCGCCGCGCGTAGGGGTGGAATACCAGGGCAATGGGCAACTGCGCCGCGCCGATTTTGCGCTCGATGGGCTGGGCAATAATGCAACATTTTTGCGCCTGCTACGCGAGCAGTCAGTGCAAACCATCCACACCCAGGAGGCAACGCTCGACGATATTTTCATCCAGGTCACCGGGCGCAGCTTGGGCGAATCCCCAATTCGCGCCGCTGCGTAATTTTTATCAAAATGCTGTGTTATGGGTAAGTGTACCCCACGAGGCGCGCCATGAACCGATTATTCGTAACCATACACACCGATCTACGGCTGCAAATTCGCAATGGGTTTTATTACGCCGCTGCATTTGTATTAGGCATCTATGTGCTGGTGCTCACGCAGCTGCCAATCGCTGGCGTGCGGCTGGGCTGGCTACTGCCAGCGCTAGTAGTGAATAACCTGATGATTAGCTCGTTCTACTTCGTTGGCGGTATGGTATTGCTGGAAAAGAACGATGGCACCCTCACTGCCCAGGGAGTGACCCCGCTGCGCACCGGCGAATATATCTGGTCGAAAGCGCTTACGCTGACGGTGCTGGGTATGGCCTACAACGGCATAATCGCTGGGCTGTTGGCTGGGCCGCGCGCCGCGCTTGCGCTGATGCCCGGGCTGGCGGCGGCATCGCTCTTCTACTGCCTGTTTGGGCTGGCGGCGGTTGCGTACTACAGCAGCCTGAATCGTTACCTGATGCCGTCGCTGCTCTGGATCGGCCTGCTTACGCTGCCGCTGGTGCCCGATGCAATGGGCTGGCAGCACCCGCTTCTGTACCTGCATCCGTTGTTTGCGCTGTTACTGCTGCTCCACGCCGCAACCGAGCCAGTCGGCGCGGGCCTGCTGCTGTATGCTGTGGTGTATGCAGCCCTGTGGCTGGCATTCGCCTTCTGGCTCGCGCGGCACCGCATTGCGCAGGTGGTGGTTGGCTAATCGTAGAAAGGTGGCCTGCAATGGTGTTTATGAAACTGTTTACCGGGCTTGGCCCGCTCGATGCGCGTAGCATTGGCCGCGATTCGCTCTTGCGCTGGATGCTGGCCCTGCCATTGTTGATTGTGGTACCGGTGCGGCTGGTGTTGCCGCCGTTGCTAGTGCGCATTGGCCTGACCTTTGGGGTTGACCTCCAATTGTTCTATCCCGGTATTGCCAGTGCAGTGTTGTTGCTCATTACCCCAGTGTTATATGGGTTAGTGATAGGATTTCTGCTGCTCGATCAGCGCGACGACCAGACGCTCACAGCTTTACAGATCACGCCGCTGCCGGTTGAGCACTACCTGGCCTATCGCCTGGCCGCGCCAACTCTGTTGAGCTATGGCATGGCTGTAGCGGCAGTGCTGTTGGCTGGCCTGCCCAACCCGCACATATGGGGCTTACTGCTGGCCGGGCTAGTGGCGGCGCTGCACACGCCGCTGGTTGCGTTGGGGCTGGCCTGCTTCGCAGCCAACAAGGTGCAGGGCTTAGCGTTGATGAAGGCGGGAAGTGTGCTCCTTACGGCGCCGCTGGTGGGGCTGTTCGTGCCGAGTTCTTGGCGCTACGTGTTTGGAGTGCTGCCAACATATTGGCCCGCAACCCTGTATCGGCAGTTTCAGGTAGGCGATCAGCTTGCGTGGGGTGGGTTGGTATTTGCGCTAAGCTATCAGGCGCTCCTTTTGGCGATCCTGCTGCGCCGCTTTCGAGCAGTAGTACTCCGCTAGCAAGCGCGCTATGTGTGGGGTAGATTATTCTTGGATATCGGAGCCAGGAGTAGCGGAGTGTGCAAGATTCCGCAGACGACGGCGTATCCGCTCCCAGGGCTGGCGGGCGCGTTGCGCGGCGGCGGTATCAACCGGGTGTGGGCTGTACTCAGCGACAACAAATGCCTCAGTGAGATCGGTCAGGTCGGCCTGGGCTTCGGGAAGGTGCTGCGCAAGCCGCGCGCTATATTCATATGGTGTTTGGCTGGTGCGCCGTGGCACCCCCCCAGCGGCGGCGCGGCGCAAGGTTGAACGATAGAAGTAGCGAACCAGCTCGCGCGGGGCAAGCCGACGTAAGCGTAGGCCAGGAATGCGCGTTACGGTTGCTTGGGGTGGGCGTTGCAGCAAGGCGCGCGCGCGCTGGGCCGCCTGCCCAGCCCATACTCGGGTGTCGCGCCAGAGCCAGGCAAGCTGCCGCAACAGCCAGCCGAGGGGGCCGCGCCGGGTGAGCACTTGCATCAGGCCAGGGTTGCGCTGTACAACGATGAGTATGGCATACCCAGCCAGTAAAGCCATACACAGCCAGAATAGCATTGCTGCCCACAAGCGCGGCTCGTAGGTACCTGGTGGCGGTGCGTCGGGCGGCGGCACAATCTGGGGAAGCTCAGGCAGAGGTTGTTGCGAGCCGCGGCCTGTAAGCCAGGAGAGCAGCAGTAAGGGAAGTACCGCCAGCACGCTGACCAAAGTTGTTAAGCCATAGCCGATGACCGCTATGAGGTAGCCTAATAGCCCAAGCGATTGCTGCAACGTGGCTAGCAGCCCCATGCCATAAGCGCGTGGTAGGAACGACGCCCCGCCAACGATCCCTCCAATAATCAGCCCGCTTACAATTGTCCAGCGGCGTGGCACCTCGGCGGCTATCGTCGCCCCGTCGATATACCAGCGTGCCCGTAGGAAGGCGAGCCACGCCTGGCTGTAGAGCAAAAAGCCGCAAATAAAATACACCAGCGCTGCGATGCTGCTCAGGCGCGATATTGGTAAGCCAGGGGCGCTAATCTGCTGAATATTGACCGACTCAAGCCCTAGCGCCAGGAGTAGCAGCACTCCCCCTTGTATAAACCGGCTGCCCACACGCCGCAACGCCGCCCGCCGATCGTAGGTTGCCATAAGGGCGGCGTGTCGCATATCTTCTGCTGTACTTAAATGCGCGTCGGTGGGGCGCGGCTCAAGGAGAAACAAATCGCGCATGGTGAGGTGAGCCACCAGGCCAATCATCAGGCCGAGGATGATTGCCACGACAAAGCTCGTATCGAAGACCTGGAGCGGATCGTAAAGCCAGTCGCGCGCTAGCGCAAACAGCTGAGTATGCCCTTGTGCCAATGCGGTAGCCACGCGCATCAGCACAATCATTACGAACACTTCGGGCACAAGGTAGCGCGCGATTTCATCGCCCCACAAGGCTTCGCGGCGGAAGGTATAGTGTACTGCCCCAGCTTCGAGCGCAACCAGGAAGCTCGCACCGATCAGGTACAGCGGCTGCCAATCGGGTATGAAGCGTTGCACCGGGCCGCACAGCGCTGCTACCAGTGCGGCGAGCATAAGCGCACTGAAGAGCAGACCCTGGCGGTTGAGTGCTGGCATCTCAGCGCCCAAACCGTAAGCGCCACACCGTTAGTAGCGCTTCGAGCACAATCCGCTGCGACATTTTCGATTGGCCGACGCGCCGATCGGGGAAAATGATCGGCACTTCGCCAATGCTGAACCCGGCGCGCAGGGTGCGGTACACAAGCTCGATCTGGAATGAGTAGCCATTCGATTGGATGGCATCAAGATCAATCGCTTCGAGCACATGCCGCCGGTAGCAGCGAAACCCGCCCGTAGCATCGGCAACTGGCAGTCCCAGAATTGTGCGCGCGTAAATGTTGCCGCCCCGGCTGATAAACTGCCGCGCAACGCCCCAGTTTACCGTGCCACCATTGCGCACATAGCGCGAGCCAAGTACCATGTCATAGCGCGCCTCGGCGGCAGACAGCAAATTCGGTAAGTAGCGCGGGTCGTGCGAGAAATCGGCATCCATCTCGCAGATATATTCGGCACCTTCAGCCAGCGCCCGCCGAAACCCGGCGATATACGCCCGCCCTAGCCCTTGCTTACCGGGCCGCGAAAGCAAGCCAATGCGCGGCTCGTTGCGCGCCAGGTTGGCTACAATTGCGGCGGTGCCATCGGGCGAGTTATCATCGACAACCAGCACGCGGAAGCGCGGTTGCGCCAGAATTTGCGGAAGCAGCTGGCCGATATTTTCGCATTCATTGTAGGTTGGAATAACGACGGTACAATCGGCTACACTGGTCATTGATATATCCACTGTATCGTGCTGGTCTAGATATGCAATCATCGTTCACCTTTGTTCGCCGAACGGGCTTGTATCGGGTATTATACGTCGGCGCTGTCGTTCGTTCAAACGCGCCACCTGCGCATTAGCATAACGCAGGCAACCGCCTTTGTGATCAGCGGATCAGCCGCAATGTTGTTGCAGTTTAGGGTAATCTGTTATGCTGCCGTGCAAGGGGAAAGGATTCTATGCACCCTTCAGCGCCTCACACTGTTGCATCAGCCCCGCGCCAACGGTTTAGCCTCCCTGGCATCGAGCAGCTGTGGGCCATTATGGCATTGGCGCTCATCGGCGCCTTTATTGCGCTAGTGCCAACCCCGCCGCACGATTTCTGGTGGCACCTGAAGGCGGGCGAGCTAGTAGCAACCAGCGGTATTCCTACCACGAACCTGTTTGCGTGGACATTGCCCGCCGAGCATCCCTACACTTATGCCACCTGGCTGGGTGAGTGGCTGTTCTATGCGCTGTATCGCATTGGTGGTTTGGGGGCCGATGTCGCAGCCCGTAATTTGCTTGGGCTGGCTGGCTTTACCCTGGTGGCATTCGAGGCGCGCAGGCGTAGCGGCTCGTGGCGGCTGGCGGCGCTGGCGGCGCTGCTGGCGGCGATGATGACGATCAACAATTTGCCCACCCGCACGCAGAATTGGTCGTGGGTGCCGTTTGGGCTGTTTGCGCTGATCTTGGGCGCATATGCTGCGGGCCAGCTTCGCGCGCGCACGCTTGTGGCCCTGCCGCTGCTCATGG
>JAFEAS010000235.1:0-7193 GCA_018266315.1 Chloroflexi bacterium SZAS-1
GGCTAGGGGTTTACCCGACGACCGACCACTGCCCAAGCATCTGTCGTCAGTCATCGGTCGTCACCACCGGGAAAGACGTTTGGCGCGGTGTACGAAGATAGTGCGCAATCAAGCAAATCCATGTGCGAAAAAGGACTTTACAAGCGTTTATCAAGCAATACAATGATTGATAAGGCTTGGGATGGGTGAGGAAGCAGAATGAGTGATCACACAAGCGCCGCGCCGCCGCTGCACGGTGCTGGAAACAGATAGCCAAATAAGAAGAGAAGGCCGAGCCCCATCGAGTGCCTAGCCTTCTCTTTCTTGTCGCCACACGGCACAAATCCAAACCCCAATATTAAGCTAGCCAAGCTGTGTTAATGTACCACAGCGAAGCAGACTTACTCGCTCGTAGTCTATTAATTACGGCTGGATAACCAGGTAGTCAGCGACTGTCCGCAGTGGGCTGCCCCAGTCGATGGTGATCCAGATAGTCACGGCCCCATTGCGCGGTGCGATGTTATGCACAGTGTACTTTGCCGCGCCGACTATACGATAGCCATTGGCGTCTACCTCGCTGACCGAGGCGAACACGCGCGAGTTCACGGTGATGCGGCTATCGTATAATGTCAGCTTCCACGAGCCGTTCTTGAAGCCCCAGTATACACGCGATGAGTAGCTGTAGGCGCCTAATCCCAACGTGCTGGCTGTGCCTTGCGCTGAAGGATTCTCAGCGTTGCGATGGGTCGGCGTAACTTCCATATTCTGATCGTCCTCCTGGACTGTATCACCTGGAATGGCAGTTGCAACCGGTGTAGGCTTGCCCGTGTCACCTGGGCGTGGCGGCTGAGCGGCCGCAGTCGACAGGCTGCCAATACCAGCTAGAAACAGCAGCGCCACCATCAGGGCAAGGCCAACCTTGATCGAGAGCCAGCGGGAGGCGAAAGATATGTTCTTCATGGTACTTCTCCTTGATGAATTGAACAGCGGTAAAATTGTTTCCGCAATCGTTTGCAAACCAGAGGAGCATTGACGTAACCTGATAGTGCTGGTAGACTCTCGTGCGGAACCAATAGCAGCACCACCGCTATTTGGTGCAGCCTTTGGTGAGCCGAGGAGCGCGTAGCCCGACTTGGGAAGAGAAGGTTACGCGCTTTTGTGTGCATCAACGCAGTATTTGCTGCGCTCGTTTATACTGATAAGCTCTCACCCCCTTTAATACTCTTTCAGATCATCGAAAAGGAATAGCGTGCTCGAAGATTGTTTTTATCTTAGCTCACGCATCGGAAGATTCATGCAAATCAAATTGCTTGTGCTGTGAATTGGCCTATGCCAAGCGTACAATGAGACCTTCATGAGCGCGGAGCTGGATTTGATCCAACGGGATAGAGCCAATACGATCCAGATACGTTGACAGCAGTACCTCGCCGCGTACTCCCAATACCGCCGTGTCGATCACGCACGGCTCCGCGCCAAACTGAAGCACGATGAGCACCCGCTCGCCGCCGTGCTCACGCAGATATGCGAATACTGAGGATGGTGTACAGGCGAACGTGGCGTAGCTGCCGATGTGCAGTGTCGGCAGCGCTCGGCGCAGCGCGACGAGTGCGCGGAAGAGCGTGAGTATCGAGGTCGCCTCTGCCTGCTGTGCGGCAACGTTGAGATCCTGCCAGCCATCAGTAAGTGGTAGCCAGGGTTTCACCGTGGAGAACCCGGCGTATGGCGTGCTATCCCACAGCATCGGCGTGCGCTCAGGATCACGGCCCTGGCCTGGCACACGAATACCGAATGGGTCACGCTCATCTTCAAGCGCGATTGGCACATTGGACATGCCTAACTCATCACCGTAATAACAGGTTGGTGTGCCGCGCAGGGTCAGTAAAAGCATTTGCGCAAGCTTTGCTTGCGCCAAACTACCTGCGCGCGTCGCGATGCGATGTTGGTCGTGGTTGCTCAACACCCAGTTTGGCCAAGCTCCTATGGGAAGCACCTGCTCATATTCTTCGACAAATGCGCGAATCGTCTGGGCATCCCACGCGCGCATAATCAGCTGGAAGTTGAACGGCAAGTGGCATTCATCGAGGTTTTTGCCGTAGTAGGATACAAAGCGCTCTAGCGTTGAGAGGTGGAATGTCTCGCCAATCAGCACGCGTTCACCGTCGTAGCTATCTAGCAGCTCGCGCATCTCGCGTAGTAGGTCATGCACATCAGGCGACTCTAGGCTATTGTCGTGTCGAAGCGACTCATAAGGGTTATCGCCTGGCCGGAATTTGAGGTTAGTCGGATCGTCGCGAAAAAAATCGTCTTTCAGCAACGCATAAATCACGTCAACACGAAAGCCATCGACGCCGCGATCGAGCCAGAAGCGCATTGTGTCAAACATGGCTGCTTTGACTCCAGGATTACGCCAGTTGAGGTCAGGCTGTTCCTTCAAAAACGTATGTAAGTAATACTGGTTTGTGCATGTGTCGTACTCCCAGGCGCTACCGCCAAATATGCTTAACCAGTTATTTGGCGGCCCGCCATCCTCCCCAGGCTCATGCCAGCCATACCAGTCGCGCTTCGGGCTATCGCGCCGCGCGCGCGCCGCTACAAACCAAGGGTGTTGATCAGAGGTGTGGTTTGGCACAAAGTCTAGAATCACTTTAAGGCTGTGAGCATGCGCTGTGGCGACGAGCCGATCGAAATCGTCGAGGGTGCCGAAGATAGGCTCGATAGCACAGTAGTCGCTGATATCGTAGCCAAAATCGCGCATAGGTGATTGGTAAAATGGAGAAATCCAAATCGCATCAATGCCAAGCCCGGCCAGATACGGCACGCGCTGCGTGAGACCGGCGAGATCGCCAATGCCATCACCATTACTATCCTGGAAGCTGCGCACATAGACCTCGTAGATTACCCCTGTCTTCCACCATGGTTGAATGTTATGCATGGTGCCGTCCCTTTCTACTCAATCAACGATCAGATTTTTGGGCGCAAGAACCCAAGGGTGGGCCAGGAGCGGATATCTGCCGCTCTGCCTCACCCCAGTTGGCGACTGCCCTGAGGAACGTTAAGTTTCGGTTGCGGAGGGTCGAGCTGCGATGAGACGCTGGATACTGCTAGCCAGGTCGGCTACTGTTTGCGCCACATCCGCACCGCGCATAATTCTATGAAGCTGTTGCACGATGAGTGTGGAGACCCGGCTATAGCGTGCGCCGATCTCGGCAGACGGGCGCACAATGAGCTTAACATCGTCGAAGGCAGGAAGATATGGAATCGCGCGCAGCACAGCAGGATCGCGCTGTATCGACGTAAGCGTTGGTATATATGATCCTGCCAGGGCGCGCAGCTTCTGGGCCTGTGGACTGGTCATATACTCGACAAACGCCAACGCCGAGTCCATCTCATTATCGTTGGTGTAGCGCGATACACCGAGCTGCGAGCCACCAAGCGTGGCTACGCTCGGTAGGCCGGGATTGTGCGGAAGCGGCGCCACCGCGAAACGATCTGCGAACGCAGGATCGGCTTTCAGCATACGGTACCCATACGGCCAATTGCGCATGAATATAGCGTCGCCCTGTTGAAACACACGGCGTGTATCTTCTTCCGTCCAGGTGAGCACCTCTGGTGGCGCGAGCGTGCCAATCCAGCCGCGAGTACGCTTGATCGCCTGAATCGCAGCGGAGTTGTTCAAAGTCACCCGACCGTTCTCGATTATAGTTCCGCCACCTTGCGACGCGAGCAGCTCCAGCAGGTGACAGACCAACCCCTCATATGGTGCAAATTGGAAGATATAACCAGTCAGGGTATGATTTCCGCGCGCCCGTTCGCCCGCTAGAATGGTTTGCACCATCGCCTCGAGTTCAGCCCAGGTAGCTGGGGGTGTAGCATATCCATAGTGCTGCAGCAGATCAACGCGATAGTAGATCATCCCCCAGTCTCTATGCAGAGGAATAGCATTGTAGTGGCCTTTATTACTAGGACAAAGGACATTGGTAGCATAGTCATGCGAGTTGATGTTTAAGTGCTTTTCCAGATTAACGAGGTGAGGAGCAAATGCATCTTGCCAGCCAACATCCATCGTGTATATGGCAATCCGGTTGTCACGCACCTGAAAGGCATGACGCATCATCGCGAAGCTGTCGGTCGCTGAGGCCGGTTTGGCGATCACGTTGACCTGTATACTCGATTTGCGCTCAAACGCCGTAGCCAGTAGGCCGTCGAGGATTGCACCAACGCCAAACGCGTCACCATAGGCGATGTGTTGGGCAGGCGAACTTGACTCCAAACTCGCGCGGATTCGCCGAAAAATTCGCTGGCGCGCGCGGCGTTCTGCAGCCGGTTGCACGCTAAGTAAGCGGGCTATCTCGCTAGAAGTATAGCCATCAAGCAATAACTCAATTTGATAGCGGTCGCGTGGCGCCAGCGCCGCGAGCGCACGGCGCACTATTATTTGGTCATCGATCGCATCGTGCGCCCAAATAAGCTGTGTATGGATAGTAGCAGTGTCGAGCGAGATCGAGGGGGGGCGACGCTGTTGCTTGCGCTGGTCGTCAATCACGCAATGTTTTGCTATTGTGTACAGCCATATCTCGAAATCTGCTCGGGTGGGAATCTGTTGAGGCATCCCGGCACACCAGGCTCGCCAGACCCGTACCTCGACATCGGCAGTTAGATCGTAAGCTATGTGTGGGTCATTCACCCTGCGGCGAAAATATGCCAAGAGCTTCGGGTGATAATCAGCGATCACCGAATCAAAACTATCAGGCGGTAGTTTGCTGTCCATAATGGCCCCCTTGCCAATAGCGCTCACCATAGCCGGATTGTTTATGCCTTATATTTAATATAACGCCAGAATAAACAAAAACGATCGTCAATATGAGTTTTTCCTGTTCAGATTTGTCGTTCTGCTTAAAAATACGCAACATACGAAGCGATCGGCTTGCTGCGAAGGTTTGAACAACTCTTTGGAGGCTCACCACTGCGTATATCAACGGCGCAATGTGCCAGCACCTGGAACAAGGACGCGCCTCGTAATATAGCGGCGACCGCCTCGGCGAAGCGTATGTGCTGGCGGCGCAGAGTCGCCTGTCGCTCGACAGCGACCCACCGCGCTCGCAGGCGCTGCTGGAAGCCGCGCTGGCGCTGCGTGACGCAACCGGCAACCATTACAGCGCAGGTGCCGACCTGGGCAACTATGGCCTTGCGCTGCTACAGCGCGGGCGCATGGCCGAGGCACGCGGCTACTTGCAGCGCGCCCGCGCCGTATTTGCGGCGCGCGGTATCGCGCACCTGGTGGAGTATACCGATTCGCTGATTGCGCAGACCGAGGCGGCGTAGCGCGGGCTTTACCCGCCGGGCACCAGCAGCAGCGGCGCGGCCAGCGCGCGGAATAGCTGCGGCATATGCAGGCCGCCGGGGTGGCGGCGCGCGCCGGGCGCGGGCGGGTGGGCCAGCACCACAATGTCGTTGGGGTGCGCGGCGGCATGCGCAATGACTGTGTCGGCCAGGTTGCCCACGTCAATCACCGCCGTCACACGCGCGCGGGCCGCGCTTTCGCGGCCAAAGTGGCTGGCATAGGCGTGCAGCACATGCGCACGCAGGGTTTCGCGCTGGGCGGCGGGCGTGGTATCGGCCTGCAAAAAATCCTCAATCGCTGGCGCGTGGGTTTGCAGCACCACCAGCTCGGCGGCGGTGCGCTGCGCCAGCACCAGCGCATGCGCCAGCACATGGCGCGCCTGCACTGAGCCGTCGAGCGGGGCCAGGATGCGCCCGAGCTGGGTTGGCGGCGTGGGCGTGTCGGCGCGCACCAGCAGCAGCGGCACCTGCACGCGCTGCGCCACCATGTCGGCAATGCTGCCCGCCGCCCAGCGCCGCAAGCGGCTGTAGCCATGGCTCGCCAGCACCAGCAGCGCCGCCTGCTGCTGTTCGGCCACCTGCACAATCGTCTCGGCGGGCAGGCCCAGCTCAATGCACAGCTCTACCGTCAGGCCAGCGGCCCGCAGCGGCGCGGCGCGCGCTTCCAGGTATTCCTCAATCGCGCGGTGCTGCGCCAGCCAGCGCTGGTGCTGTTCACGCAGCCAGCGGGCGGCGCCATCGCTGGCCGGGGCCGGGCCGGGGGCGCGCACCACCGCATATTCGTGCTCGGGGTCGGTGAACACATGCAGCAGCACGATGCGAGCATTCAGCGCAGGGGCCAGTAGGCGCACAAACGGCAGCACCTGCTCAGAGCTAGCCGCGCCGTCGAGCGGCACCAGAATGGTCTGCATACGCACCCTCGTCTGCAAGGTGGCGGGCCGGGCCAGCCGGGCAAACTGCGCGCAGGCGAGTGCCGGGCTGCATTGGGCTGGCACCCGTATCCTAGCAGGGCCGCCCAAGCAAACCGTGAAGATCGCGTTACCCGGGGTTGCTACCTGCAAACCGGCGCGGCAAAAACCGGGGAGCTGTGCCACGTACCAGCGCCAGCCGCCGGGACTACGTCACCGCGCCGGTTACTGGCTATGGCCTGCGGTGTAATCGGGCGCGCGGAAATGTTGGCGCAGCTGCGGCAGACTCGTATCGTTCACCGGCGTGAGCGAGCGAATCAGCGCTTCGAGCCGGGACTGGCGCTGCGCGGCGGGCGAAAGCACATCGTTCAGAATCACACCCAGCGTGATGTCGGGTGTCTCGGGCCGATAGACCATTGCCACCAGGCTTGCGCCGAAGCCACGGCTGTTGAGCAGGCGGTAGCGAAATTCCCCGGCGGTCTGCTCATCGCCGAGCTGCTGGTTGCCGCGCGGGTGGAAGTTTTGCAACAGCAGCACATCCTGGAATTCGCCCTCGTACAGCAGCACAATATCGCTCTGCTCGCCACCGCCATTCTCGAACACCACCCCGCGCATCGCCGCGTCGGGCAGCTGCAACGGCGCCAGCAGCTGGTCGGGCACGCGCTGCGCAGCAGCATCGAGCGTGAGCTGGGTGTTGGCGCGCACAAACGGGAAGCGCACGCTGCCCAGGCCCAGCTGCCGAGAAATCTCAGGGCCGCTCGGCAGGGTAAACGGTGCTGTGTCCGGCGCAGCATCCAGCACTTCGAGCAGCGCGGCGCGCAGCGGGTGCTGGGCCGCGCTCTCGGCCTCGCCGTCGGGCAGCGCCGTAATATCGAGCAGCGTATAGGTTTGTGCGTCGATGGTGAGGATGACGCGCGCGGGAGTGGCCGCGCGCCCCTGCCAGGGCAGTCGCGCGGCGCGGTAGGT
>JAFEAS010000235.1:7218-9108 GCA_018266315.1 Chloroflexi bacterium SZAS-1
ACCGGCATCGCGCGCCTGCGCCAGGTACAGCGGGCCTACATCGCCCGGCTCGCCAGGGGCGCGCCCAATGCCCGCCGCCTGCGGCTCGCCGCGCAGCAGCGGGATGAGCGCCTGGGCATCGGCCTGCGCCAGCTGCACATCCGCCGATTCCTGGCCGAAGGCACGCGCCTGGCCGTAGCGGAACTGCACCTGGCTGCGACCATCGCTGCTGATTTGCAGCAGCGGCGCGTTATCGTTGCCCACTTCTGTCACCGTGGTCGCCAGGCGGTTGGGGCTGGCGTAATCGTACCAGCGCTCGATCTGCAATGCCGCCTGGCCGGGCGGCTCAACGCGATAGACCTCGTGCAGCACGCCCTGCGTGAGCGGCGGCTGGGCAAAGCGGTGCAGCGCAGCATCGAGCAGGGCGGCGGCGCTGGCGGGCACATTGGGCCGCGCGGCCGTGGGTGCCGACGCCCGGCTTGCCAGCCACGACGGCACCGCAATAATCGCGGTGGCGAGGAGCAGCACCGCCGCCACCAGCCCCAGCTGTGCGCGGCGCGCGCTTAGGCTGCCTGCGAGCATCGGGCGGCGCTGCACCAGCCCGAGCAAGCGAGCGACCAGAGCGGGCGGCGGGGCAGCGACGAACAGCGCAGGCACGGCGCGCGGTAGTAGCCCGCGCACTTCGAGCAGTGCATCACGCGCCGCGCGCAGTTCAGGGTCGGCCAGCAGATCACGGCGCAGCGCCAGCTGCTCGTCATCGTCCATCTGCCCGGCAAGCCAGCGGTCGAGCCGGGCCAGCAGCGCGGGCGGCGTATCGGCGGGCAGCAGCGCCAGCGCCTGTGCCGCGCGGCTGCGCAGCCCGGCCAGCGTGCCCATCGCAGCGGGGGCATCAGCTGTGCCTAGCAGCGCGTCGATCTCGGCGGGGCCGTGGCCGCCGATGTAGGCCAGCCCAACCACCAACCGCGCCGCCGGGGGCAAGGCCGCCAGCACGCCCAGCAGCGCGTCGGCGCTGGCGCGATCAAGCCCGGTGTGGCTCAGGTCGGTGGGTTGGTAGGCCCAGCGTTTGCGGCGCATGCGGCGCGGCAGCAAGGCCCGCGCCAGCATGGCTTCGGCTGCCTCGGCGGGCACAGCGAGCGGCAGCTGGCGGTAGGCGCGCTCAACCAGCGCAGCGGCGGCTTGTGGCTCGCCGCTCACCAGCAGCGCCAGGCGGTAGAGTCGCTCGTGGTAGCGATACACCAGGGCGCTGCGATCGCGCGGCTGCGCCTCGGCATTGAGCATGGTGGGCCTCGTTATGGCTTCGTGCAGTGCATATGTTCAGGGAAAGGTCGCGTGGGCGCTGCCCGGCAACGCCGCCCGGAAGCATAGCACGCCGCGCGGGCGGCGGCAAACCCGCACCAGCGGCGCACGAATGGCATAAAGCGCTTTGGGGTGCGCCAAACGCGCATCTGCTGGCAGCCTGTTTTCTCATCATTGGTTAATCCTGGGGTGGCCCTGGATTCTTTTTTACTCTCAGCAGAGTTGTACTTTCTATTATGAGTATGGGGCTTTTCGCGCTACGCGCGAAAAGCCCCATACATATTGGCAGAGTACCTTGCTGCCGCAGGCAGAAGCACATACAACGCAAACGCCCGCATAAGCCCTGCCATTTGCGCGCCACAAAAAAACACCATACTACCTGCTGCGCGCACGAACAGGAACACAGTCGGCGGTATAATGGTGCCAACGTTCAGGAGAAAAGAGGCAGGCTATGATTCAAACACCCGAGGCGCAGGCGCTGACCGCCTACCTTGAAACCTATCGCGATACTTATCTCAACGAGCTGCGCGCGCTGTGCGCAATTGAGTGCCCAACCGCGTCGAAGGCGGGCGTGGATGCGGCGGGCGCGTGGGTGCGCAGCTGGGTGCAGGCGCG
>JAFEAS010000236.1:0-634 GCA_018266315.1 Chloroflexi bacterium SZAS-1
CGGCGGCATCGCGCTCGCCGCCGGTCGCCAGGCAGGCATCGGCCTTGAGCAAACCATACGCATCGGCAATTGCTGCGCCCAGGTGTTGGCTGCCCGCCAGCGCCTCGCCCTCGGCCACCACTACCACGCCGCAGGGCAGCTCACCCTCAGCTTCGAGCAGGGCGGCGAGCGCAGCCAGGTGGGCGACCAGCGGCCCCTTNNCCAGCTGCTACGCCACGCCCATAGAGCACGCCCTCGCGCTCGGCCAGCTGAAACGGCTCATGATTCCAGGCGCGCCACGGCCCCGGCGGCGCAGTGTCGTAATGGTGGTAGAGCAGGAGGGTGAAGGGTACACGCCCACCGATCCGCCCGACCACCAGTGGCGCGCCCGCCGTTGGCACGATCGTTACGTCGAGCTGATGCGCGCGCATGAGTGCGGCCACAGCTTCGGCGGCTTCGGCGAGTGCATCGGGCTGGCCTGGGCTACCGCGCATACTGATGAGCTGCGTTAGTTCGCCCATCAGGCGTTCGGTCGAGATGAAGGCGGGTTGTGCCACGTTCCGCTCCCGTATGATGAAGTTGAGGGCATTATAGCATAGCCGTATAGAGCCAGGACATTATTGTTACTTCTACGGCTCACACACAAGCGTTAGGG
>JAFEAS010000236.1:711-11570 GCA_018266315.1 Chloroflexi bacterium SZAS-1
TGCGGCAGCACGGTACTTTTTTTGTTGGTCTTGGTGATGTTGTGCACTCCGCGCACAACATCACCAAGACCATAAAGAAGTTGCGTGAGTAAGCGAAAGTCTTATAAGAACAGCCTTGCCAGCATAGGCAAAAGTAACAAGCATACAACGCACTGTGCTACCCAGATTGCAAATTGATAGCATGGCTTGGTGTTGCGCTAAACCACGGTGCGTGATACAGCGCTACCCAATATTTGTTGGACAAATTCGTTAAAACACGGTAGACTCGAATGCTCTAACTTTCATCATGAAACAACAATTTGGAGCTATGAACTCTGCATATTATTCGCATCGCCTGCTCTCACGGCTAGTGCTGATCATCAGTGTATTGGCCTTAGGAATGCTCCCCGCCGGATGTGCGATTGAGGGTGGGGTACCCACTACCGCCACTACCACCAACCCGGCGCCGATCGGCCAAGTGCCTACGAGCGCCCCGGCCAGTACACCTACACCTACGAGCGCCACCTGGACGATCGGGCTGCTCGATATGCCACGAACCCTGCTGCCTTACCAATCATCGGTGAGCAGCGCGCGGGCCGCCGCGCCAGCCAGCGAGCTACTATTTCCCTCGCCAGTGCTATCGTTCAATTATGGCTATACCAGCACCGGCGTCCTCGAACGCATTCCATCGCTAGAAAATGGCGACGCCCAGATTCGCACATCGGATGTGTACCTCGATGACGCGGGCAGTATTACCACTACCGTCACGCAGATCATCACGCAGGTACAGCAGCTGGTGGTCACATTTCACTGGAACCCACGCCTGCGCTGGTCGGATGGGCAGCCAGTCACCGCTGACGATTCGGTATTTGCCTACCAGGCCGCCAAAGCCGCGCCGCCCAGCACCGATGTGAGCGACCGGCTGACCCAGGTTGTGGCCTACGAGCGCGTGGACGATCATACCACCCGCGCAACCCTCCGGCCCGATTTCACCAGCCCGACCTATTTCCTGAGCTTCTGGACGCCGCTGCCAAAACATGTACTGGAAGACACAGCGCCCGACCAGATCTTCAGTGGCGATTTTGCGCGCCAGCCGATTGGCTACGGCCCTTACATGCTGTCCAGCCGCAACGACCGTGAGATTGTGCTTGAACGCAACCCCAACTACTTTGGTGCAGTGCCAACGACCGAGCGCGTTACATTCGCCTTCCAGCCCAATGCCGAGCTATTGCGCGCCGGGCTGCTGAACGGCAACCTCGACCTGGCAGCAACCGACCGGCCCAACGACGCGCTACTAAAATCACTGACAAACGATACACCCGCCAGCGCCTTGCAGGTTACTTACGTACCTAACCCTAACTGGGAACATCTCGATTTCAACCTGGATGTGCCGGTGCTGCAAGATATTCGTGTGCGCCGGGCCATTGCGCTGGGCACAAACCGAGGGGCCATGGCCAATGCGATTTTCGGCGGCCATATCCCTGTGCTCGATAGCTGGGTACTTCCAGGCCAGGTCGAAGCCGCACCCGCCGACCAGCTGACGCGCTATGCGTATAATCCGGACGAAGCGCGCAAACAGCTCGATGACGCAGGCTTCCTTGCTAACGACACGGGCATCCGCGCCTCGGCTGATGGTGTATCGCTCACCCTCACATTGCTGACTACTGAGAATACGCCGGTACGCCAGGACATCACGAAGCTGTTCAAGAATGATATGCAGGCAATTGGCATCGATATTCAGGTGCAAACGCTGCCTCCCGACCAGCTGTTTAGCCCCGATGGCCCGCTCTTCCAGCGCCAGTTCGATATGGCCCTGTTCGGCTGGAGCGCGAGTTCTGACCCCGGCGGGCTATTATTATGGAGCTGCGCGGCCATTCCCAGCCCCGATAACGAGTTCACCGGCGATAACTTCGCTGGCTGGTGTGTGCGCGATGGGAACCGCGCCATCCGCGAAGCCGTCACCTCGCTCGACCCAACCCAGCGCAAAGCGGCATACCTGCGCCAGCAACAGCTCTGGACCGACAATCTTCCAGTTCTGCCCCTGTTCCAGCGCCTGACCGTCGTGATGGCAGCGCCTGGGGTGCGCGGTCTCCATCCCGATGCCCTCGCGCCCATCACCTGGAATATCGGCAGCTGGGAACGCGCCCAACCATAGGCAGAACACGCGAGTCTCAAGCACCGGCAATCACGGTATCTCACCAGGGCAGCGAGCGCCGCTGCCCACGTATCAAGCTGCGTGTGAGAAAGCCATATGAACACACATCTGCTATCGCGTTTTCGACGCTTATTCGACAGCCCCTGGGCACGCTGGCTGCTACTGATTGGCTGGATGGCGCTGATATTCGCATTTTCATCGCAATCAACCCTGCCCTCGCCCGACGACCCATGGATTGATTTTCTGTTCAAAAAGTCGGCGCATTTCACGGTGTTTGGGGTTTTGGCATTGCTGTGGTGGCGCGTGCTGCCCGCCCGCCCCGCCAGCTGGGGTTGGGCCTGGCTACTTACTGTACTCTACGCAATCAGCGACGAATTTCACCAATCGTTTGTTGCCTTGCGCCACCCCGCTGCGCGCGATGTAATCATTGACGCATGCGGTGCCGCGACAGCTCTGGCACTGGCATGGTTGTGGCTGCGGCGGCGCGCGTAAGCAGGCGCAGGCATGCACTACACGAGTTTCCTCGCCCAGAACCAGGCATTTTTCGACAATCCGGCAGGCTGATGGTATGATACATGCTTCACACTAACTCAATACGATTGTGGATAGAAAGCCCTTACCATGGCTCTGCCAGATTATATTGCAGCGATACCCAAAGTAGAGTTGCACGTTCATATCGAGGGTTCGATACGCCCCGAAACCCTGCTGGCACTCGCCAAACGGCATCATATTGCCCTACCCGTAACGTCGCTAGCCAAGCTGCGCAAATGGTACCAATTTACCGATTTCGCACATTTTGTGCAGGTATACTATACGATTTCAAGCTGCCTGCGCACCCCCGACGATATCGAAACCATCACCCGCGAATTTCTGGCGGGGCAGGCGGCCCAGAATATTCGCTACAGCGAGGCAACATTTACCCCCTATGTCCATTTTGCTGAACGTGGTATTCCTTTCACCGAACAGCTCGCGGCGATCAGTAGAGCTCGCGCATGGGCCGCGCAAACGCTCGGCGTAAGCATGGGATTGGTGCTGGATATTGACCGTGCGATGACCGCCGATGAAGGGCTGATGGTGGCCGACTGGGCGATTGGGGCGATGGATGCGGGCGTCGTGGCGCTGGGCCTGGGTGGTAACGAAGTAGGCAACCCGCCCGAAAAACACCGCGCCGCCTTTGCGCGCGCCCAGGCCGCCGAGCTAGCCAGCGTACCGCACGCCGGGGAAACCGTTGGCCCGACTAGCATCTGGGGCGCATTGCAGGCGCTCCACGCACAGCGCATCGGGCACGGCGTGCGTTGCCTGGAAGACGCAGCGCTGGTAGAAGAGCTGCGCCACCGCCAGACGCCATTAGAAGTATGCCCCACCAGTAATGTATGCCTGGGTGTGGTACCAAGCCTGGCGCGCCATCCGCTCCCTACCCTGCTCGACGCCGGGCTGTTTGTGACACTTGGCTCCGACGACCCACCGATGTTCAACACGACGCTTACGAAGGAATACCAGGCAGCGGCCGCGACCTTCGCGCTAGGGGCGCATCAGATCGAGCCGCTGGTGCTGAATGGTGTGCGCGCTTCACTGCTACCGCCCGCCGAGCGCAATCGGCTCGAAGGCGAATTCAGCGCTGAGTTTGCGCGTTTGCGCACCGAGCATGGCCTGACGTAATTAGGATTTTCGCGTACTCAAGCAATTTCTTCATGTCCTTGGTGATTTTTGCGCTACGCGCGAAGTACCTTGCTGCCGCAAGCGCGCTCAGTGCGCTATGCAGGCACTGCGTACATCCTGTTCTTAACACGCGTTACGCGGTCGCCAGCGTTTGAGAAATAGTGCCTGCGGCAGCATGATACAAACGCCCACCGCGTACATCCTAACTTAATTAAGAGGGGAATAGTATGGATAGCGCATTACAAAGCCACATACGTGCCAATGCTGGCGAGGCTCAGGCGCTGCTCGAACGGCTCTGCCGCCAGCCCAGCATTGCTGCGCAGGGTGTTGGCATTGATGCCATGGCCAGCCTGACCGAAGATATGCTGCGCGAGGCCGGGTTTACCACCCGCCGCCTGCTGGCCGATGGCGCACCGCCCGCGATCTTTGCCGAGCAGAAAGGCCGCAGCCCCTACACGCTGCTGCTCTATAATCACTACGATGTTCAGCCTGCCGAGCCGCTTGAGCTATGGCACTCTGCAGCCTTCGAGCCAACAGTACGCGATGGTAAGCTCTTTGCGCGCGGCTCGTCCGATAACAAGGGCGAAATTGCGGCGCGCCTGGCCGCGCTTCGGGCATTGCGGGCAACCTATGGCGAGCTACCAATCACCATCCGCTGGATTATTGAGGGCGAGGAAGAAATTGGCAGCCCGCATTTCGCGGCGATTGCCGAACCATACGCCGAGCTGCTGAAGGCCGACGGCTGCCTATGGGAAGGGTCGAGCTTCACAGTCGATGGTCGGCCTGAGCTCATTCTTGGCACCAAGGGCTTGCTATATGTCCAGCTCGATATTAGCTGCCTGGGCGGCGATGCGCACTCGGGCAATGCGCCGATGCTCCCGAGCGCAGCCTGGCGGCTGGTGCAAGCGCTGGCAACCCTGCGCACGCCCAATGGCACGATTCAACTGCCGGGGTTTTACAATGCGGTGCGGGCACCAACCGAAGCCCAATTAGCCGCACTGGCCGATCAACCAAACGACGAAGCCGAGCTACGGGCGGCGTTTGGCGTCGAGCAATTTGCCGATGGCCTTACCGGGCTGGCATTGCGCCAGCGACAAGCCTTTAGCCCAACCTGTAATATCGCCGGGCTGGTGAGCGGCTACACTGGCGAAGGCTCGAAGACCGTGCTACCCGCCAAAGCAATGGCAAAGATTGACTTCCGCCTGGTACCCGACCAGGATCCCGACGCGATTCTCGCTGCGCTACGCCAGCACCTCGATGCCCACGGCTACACCGACATTTCAATCACGACCTTTGGCGCATGTGGGGCCGTGGTCACCCCGATCGACGAGCCATTTGTGCAGCGCATGGCGGCAATTGCGCAGGGGTATAATGGCAAACCACCGGCTATCACGCCAATTATTGGTGGCACCCTGCCCCTGCTCGATGCGTTGCGGCGCTATGTTGGCGTGCCTGGGCTATGTGCACCAGGCAACCCTACCTACTGGGCCAACGGCATGCACGCCCCGAACGAGCATATTCGCCTCGCCGACCTCGATGAGGCAGTACGCTTCAACTGCCATATGTTCCAGACGCTGGGTGTGTAGGAACACAGCGAGCTAACTATCTTAATCATGCGCTACGCATTACGCCCTTAGGACTTTCGCTTACTCACGCAAATTCTTCACGTTCTTGGTGATGTTTTGCGCGGAGCGCAAAACATCACCAAGAACAAAGAAAAAAGTACCATGCTGCCGCAGGCACATAAACAAGGAAGCGAAAGCCCTAGCCCTATATCTTTGGCATCCTAGCGCGTAATCCGTAATACCCACAGATGAGAATATGCCACTAGCCGAACGATGTGGCTTACCCCGTGTATTGCCTTGACGCCCCTGCGCCCCTCGGCTACAATAGCCGATTGTAGCGAGGAATAGGTGCTTTTTTTATTGGTGAAGCGCACCCAAACAGTGTTGTTCGTGTGCGCCGCGAGGAGGCTAGTGTGACTATACCAACTGATACCACAACAACCATTCACCCGTCGATTCCGCTCCCTGGCCCTAAAGCTCGGGCAATGGTTGAACGCGATACACGAGTGTATGCGCCATGTGCTGGGCGCGTGTATCCCTTTGTCATCGAGCGCGGCGAGGGCTGTTATGTATGGGATGTTGATGGTAACCGCTATCTTGATCTCAACGCTGGTATTGCGGTAGTATCGGCTGGGCACGCCCACCCGCGCATCGTGCGCGCCGTGCAAGAGCAGGCTGCCAAATTCATCCACATGGCAGGCACCGATTTCTATAGCGAGCCAATGGTGAAGTTTGGCGAAAAGCTTACTTCGCTTATGCCACAGGAACATGACTGGCAGCTGTTCCCCTGCAACTCGGGCACCGAGGCGGTCGAGGCATCGATTAAGCTGGCGCGCTATGTCACGGGGCGGCAAGGCATTATTGCCTTTTTAGGTGCATTCCATGGCCGCTCATATGGCTCGCTCTCGCTCACTGCCTCGAAGCCAGTCCAGCGGCGCGGCTACTACCCGCTCGTGCCTGGTACATTCCACGCCTTCTACGCTAACCCCTACCGCCCGCCCTTCGATGTCGAACCGACGCGCGTGGCAGAAGTGTGCCTGAACTACATCGAGCAGACGCTGTTCCACACAATTGCGCCACCGCGCGATGTTGCTGCCATTATTGTCGAGCCGATTCAAGGCGAGGGCGGCTATGTTGTGCCAGCCCCTGGCTTTATGCAGGGCTTGCGCCATATCTGCGATCAGTACGGTATTTTGCTTATCTGCGACGAAGTGCAGAGCGGCATTGGCCGAACTGGCAAAATATGGGGCTTCGAGCACGAAGGCATTGTGCCCGATATTGTTGCTTCGGCCAAGGGCTTGGGCGGCGGCGTACCGATTGGTGCCATGGTTGCCCGTCGCGAGCTCACCGAGCGCTGGGAGCCTGGTTCACACGGCAATACGTATGGTGGCAACGCGCTGGCCTGTGCCGCCGCCTACGAAGTGCTGTCGCTGGTTGAGGAAGAGCTGGCTGCGAATGCCGCCCAAGTCGGCAGTTACTTCATGCAGGGCCTGCACGAGCTGGCCGGGCGCTACGAGCAAATCGGCCAGGTACGCGGGCGTGGCTTGATGATCGGGCTGGAGCTAGTGAAAGATCGAACGACCCGTGAGCCAGCACGCAAGCTTGCCCACGATGTGATGGAGGAAGCCTTCCGGCGCGGGCTGCTGCTGCTTACCTGCGGCGCATCAACTATTCGCTTCTGCCCGCCGCTGGTATTAACTGAGGCTCAGGTGGATGAAGGGCTGGCGCTCTTTGAAGAGACGCTGAGCGCAGTACTGCATAATGCTGTATAGCAAAACGCTGTGGGCCAATTGAGGCAGGCATACAAAGAGGGCCGCCTGACGGCGACCCTCTTTGTGTTTACGCCAGAACTAGGGCAGGCCACCGCCACCGCCGTAGGCAACGCAAACAGCTGCCTCTTCGACTAACTCTTCCTCAGTATAGGTCGCAAGAACTTCAGGACGAACGTACTGCATATGACCTATCACCTCCTCTCAGCTCAGAGTATAGGTGGTGGAATAGACATCTGTACTGTATCAAATGATCGCACACATGTATCTGACAATTTGTTCATATGCCTGTCATAGTACTATGCAAAATAGTCATTCGCGTTTGCATTGACACACCCGTAGGCATCGCCTAGAATAGCTGATGGTTGCGCGCACACCCCACAGGAAAAGATTATGCCGATTGTCCAGCTTTCCGAAATTCACCTGTATTATGAATTGTATGGCGCGCCCGAAGCGCCACCCCTGGTACTGCTGAACGGCGCGCTTGACACGATCGAATCCGATTGGGAGCAGCAATTACCCGCCTTTGCCAGGCATTACCGGGTGCTCGCCTACGATCATCGCGGGCATGGCCGGAGCAGCGCTGCCAGCACTTTTAGCGGCTACATGCAGCTGGCGCATGATCTTGTGGCGCTGCTGGATGCGCTCGGTATTCCACAGGCGCACTTCTGCGGCTTTAGCGATGGCGGTATTACGCTGCTGTACTTCGCGCTGCAATACCCTGAACGAATATGCACCCTCATTCTAGCTGGCGCGCAATACACCAACGACGAGCGCACCCTGGCAATGCTGACAAAGATGACACCCGAGCGAATTGAGACACGTATTCCAGCTTGGGCGGCTTCGTTGGCGCAGCTGCACGATACCCACCACACGCCGGGCTACTGGCAGAAACTGATGCGCCAGATGATGACATTCTGGTCACAGCAACCCAATCTTACCCTTGAGCAGCTAGCAACAATTGCTGCACCCACACTGATTGTTTCCGGCGAGCGCGACCAGTTTGGTCACATCGACCAGCAGGTAGCGATGCGCCGCGCCCTGCCGCACGCCGAGCTGTGCATTCTGCCAGCGGCAGGCCACCCGGTAATGAACGAACAGCCCGAGCTCTTTCGCCACGCTGCACTTGATTTTCTCGCACGTAATAGTTGAGTAGATATGACCTTTCCACGAACGATGTCGCTCGATGGCGATTGGCAACTCTTGCCGATCGGTGACTTTCGCCAGGGCTTTTACCCGCTTGGCGATGACGCCTGGCTCACCCAAACATTACCGGCACACTGGCAACAACACCCGCTGCTTGAGCGCTACGCAGGGAAGCTGGTCTATCGCAAGCGTTTTGAGCTGCACGATCTCAGCAATCTTGGTGCGGGAGAAGCCAGCCAATTCCTGCCTCCATTTTCTAGCGCACGCCGCTTCTGGCTCAGAGTCAACGGCATTTTCTACTGGTCGCAGCCCTACTTTAATGGCGTTGATCTAGGCCGCCACGAGGGCTATTTTGTGCCCCAAGAATACGATGTGACCCGCTGGGTTGCTGCCGATAATACGCTTGTAATCGAGGCCGACTGCCCCGACGAGCATAATAAGCTCGGCAAGCGTATGATTACGGGCGTCTTCTCGCACTGGGATTGTATCGACCCGACGACGAATCCAGGCGGGGTGTGGCTGCCGATTGAGCTGATTAGCACCGGGCCAACGCGTATTCAGCAGGTGCTGCTGCGCACCGATGCGCTGGGTGCCGCCGCTGCGGGGCTCAGCTTCCACGCCACACTCGACACACTAGCCGCGGCAGATGTAACCCTGCGATGGACACTTGCGCCCAAGAATTTTATCGGCGAAGTGCAGGTAATCGAGCAGCCCCGTGCTCTGGCGGCGGGCGCACAAACAATTGCTGGCACGTTCGACCTGCGCGACCCACAGCCCTGGTGGACACATGACCTGGGCCACCCAAGCTGCTACACCATCACACTTGAGGTGCTACACGCGGGTGAAGTTTCCGATGCGCACAGTTTTACCTATGGCTTGCGCCGCTTCGAAATGCGCAACTGGATCGCCTACCTTAATGGCAAACGCCTGTTTATCAAGGGCAACAACTACGCGCCCGGCGATACCCGCATCGCTACTATGACACCCGAGCGTTACGGCCACGATCTACAGCTGGCGATTGAATGCCACATGAATATGCTGCGGGTACATGCGCATATCGAACACCCGGCATTCTACGAGGCTGCCGACCTGGCTGGCGTGCTGCTCTGGCAAGATTTCCCGCTCCAATGGCTGTACCGGCGCGAGATACTCCCCGAAGCGCTGCGCCAGGTGCGCGCGATGATCGCGCTATTGGGTAACCACCCAGCGATCGCACTGTGGTGTATGCACAACGAACCGCTCTACGCGATCGATACCAAAGACGAAACGCTGTACGCCAAATTTCGGGCCTATGTGTCGGTGTTTATCTGGAATTGGAACCGCGATGTGATGGACGGACAGCTCAAGCAGGCAGCGCAGCAGGAAGACCCAACGCGCCCGGTTGTGCGGGCCTCGGGCGAATATGCCGTGCCGTTCTTCCGCAAGGGCACCGACACCCACTTTTATTTTGGCTGGTATGGCGGAGTATATGGCCCGCTACGCACGTTCGAGCGCGTATCGCGTGTGGCGCTTGCCAACCTACGCTTTGTTACCGAGTTTGGCGCGCAGAGTTTCCCCAATATCGAAAGCTGCGCCAAATTCCTCGATCCCGAAATATCGAAGATCGATTGGGAGCAAGTAGCCGCGCGCCACCATATGCAGCCAACCATGTTCGATTACTGGCTGGCCTGGCGCACCGCCACTTCGCTGACTGATCTGGTAGCAATGACGCAGGAATATCAGAGCCTGATCAACCGCTACTATATCGACCGGCTGCGCTTCCACAAATATCGGCCCACCGGCGGGATTGTGCCGTTTATGTTCAACGACTCAAACCCGGCGGTGCAATGGTCGATTGTCGATTACTGGCGTGTGCCCAAGCGTTCATACTACGCTATGCAAACCGCATTTAGCCCGCAATACCTGTTTTCTCTATTTGAACGCGATCACTATCCGGTAGACCAGGCGATTACCTTGCCGCTGTATGTGGTAAACGATGCGCATCGCCCGGTGCCAGTGCAACTGAAAGCTGTGCTCAATAGCCCGCACGATATAGTAGCGCAGGTTGAACGTAGCCTCACGCTACCACCCGACAGCATGGCGATTGAGATCGACCGGCTGCGCCTGACGCCAACTGTGCCGGGCACCTATCGTTTAATGCTCACGCTTACCGCCGAGCTAGGGCTGTTATTAGAGAACGAATATACGATTACGGTCGTGCCTGCGGAATGATGCCAAGTAACAAACCCTTAGCGTGTAGACAGGGAGGCTTAAGATGCTCGACAAAGCCCAGGCGCTCGCCGACGAGCTAGTGCGTCTCCGGCGCGATATTCACCGCCACCCCGAGCTAGCCTTTAAGGAAGTACGCACCGCTGCGCTGGTTGCCGACACGTTGCGCGAAATTGGCGGCATCGAGGTGCGCACAGGTGTGGGCATTACCGGCGTGGTCGGCGACCTTGGCACTGGCAACGGGCCAACCATTGCCATTCGCGCCGATATGGATGCACTGCCCATTCTTGAAGCCAACCACACTGATTATTGCTCAACTGCCGATGGGCAAATGCACGCATGCGGGCACGACGGCCACACGGCGATGCTGCTAGGCGT
>JAFEAS010000236.1:11715-18637 GCA_018266315.1 Chloroflexi bacterium SZAS-1
TGCACGTCGATTCAATGCAGCCCCTGGGGAAAATAACTGTGCGCGCTGGCTGGGACTCTGCCGCCGCCGACCAGTTCAAAGCCTGGATCACCGGCAGCGGCGGCCATGGCGCTTACCCACACGAAGCCACCGACCCACTGTGGATGCTCAGCCCGGTGCTCACCGCGCTACACGGCATTGTCGCGCGCCGGGTCGATCCACAGCAGCCAGCCGTGCTAACGGTCGGGCAAGTGCATGCCGGTACCGCCTCGAATATCATTCCACCCGAAGTCTTTCTGCATGGCACAATGCGCAGCTACGACGAGGGTGTGCGGGCCCTGCTGGCCGAACAGGTTGAGCGCGCATTAAGCATTGTGCGCCCCCTAGGCGGCGATTATCGGCTGGAAATCACACGTGGCTACCCAGCAGGGAAAAACAGCCCGATAGTCAGTGGCTGGCTCGCGGCTACTGCCACCGATCTGCTCGGCCCCGATACGCTCGACCCAATGCTGCCCGGCATGGGCGCGGAGGATTTCGCCTATATGACGGCGAAAGTGCCAGGTGCAATGTTCCACCTTGGCGCGGCCGTGGGCGATATGTCACGCGCCCACCATACGCCCGTCTTCGATATTAACGAGCGCTGCCTGCCAATCGGTGCCGCCATCCTCGCCGAAACTGCGCGGCGCTTTCTGGCTGGTGAAGTGAAGCTGTAGGGGGCGCGCACCGGCTATAGATGCACAAAGACGCTGGCAATCCACCAGCGTCTTTGTATAACCTCTCGATAACGTTAGAACTACCGCCCGGCCACCAGCGTCGCCTGGCTCAAGATGTTCCACACCAGATTCGGGAACAGGCCCAGCAGCAGTACCAAAATTGTTGAAATAACGAGTGTCACGTTCATCGCAGGCGGCGTGCGCACCGGCTCGGTCGATTTCGGTGGGTTCATCCACATCGCCTTCAGGAAGCCCAGGTAGTAGTACAGGCTCACGATTGTCATCGCCACCGACACTGATACCACCAGCAGCGCCCCAGCCTTATACCCAGCCATAAACGCAAAGAACTTGGCCCAGAAGCCCGAGAGTGGTGGCACACCAGCCAGCGATAGCACCATAATCGTTAGCATCAGTGTCAGGCCAATATTGCGCCGCCAGAGGCCATTCAGGTCGCTCATGTCGTCGCCGCCCACTGCGTCGCGAATCACCGCTAGCGCACCAAATGCGCCCAGGTTGGTAGCAGTGTAGGCCAGCAGATAATAGATTAGCGAGGCCGTGCCAAAGGTGCGATCGGTTGGGGAGGTCGAAGTCCACAGCAGAATCGCCAGCAACACAAACCCGGCGTGGCCGATACTCGAATACGCTAGCAGGCGCTTGGCGTTCTTCTGCGGCAGCGCCGAAAGGTTCCCGAAGATGACGGTCGCCAGCGCAATAATCGCGAGCAGGCTCGTCCATCCACTGAAATTGCTATCGAAGCCCGGCGAGCCAGTGATTGACGGGAAGGCGGTAACCAGAACGCGGTACAGCAGAATAAAGCCCGCTGTCTTCGAGGCGGTAGAGACAAACGCTGTAATTGGAGTCGGCGCACCCTGGTACACATCGGGCGACCAGCTATGGAACGGAACGACCGCAACCTTGTAGCCAATCCCAGCCAGCACGAAAATGACCGCTAGCGTCAGCAGCGAGCCGCCCGGGCTAGCCGCCCCAGCCTTGGCAATTTCCGAAAAGAGCGTCGCAATAATCGGCTGCCCGCCATTAGCGTGATTAACGCTTGCGGTGAAGCCATACGCCAGGCTCATGCCATAGAGCAGAATACCCGACGAAAGCGAGCCAAACAGGAAGTATTTAATCCCCGCTTCTGCCGAAATACGCTCGTTGCGGAAATAGCCCGCCAGGATATACAGCGAAATTGACGAAAGCTCAAGCGCGATGTAGGCCAGAATCAGCTCCGAAGCCGCTGCCATAAAGTTCATACCAGCGGTCGAAAACAGAATGAGCGCATAGAACTCGCCCGGATTACCCGATGGCCGGTAATCGAGAGCCAGCAATGTAGTGAGGAACGCCGCGCCAATAAATATCAGGCGCGCAACCATCGTCAGATTATCGGTGGCGAATGCCCCCAGGATCGGCGCACCACCTGGCCCGCCAGCCTGCAAGTTGCCACCAAGGGTGAGCAAATAGGCCAGTATCGGGTTCGTATCGGCGGTTGGCGCGGGGATAGTAAAAAGGAATTTACTCTGCACCAGCGCGACTACAAATACAAACCCCAGGCCAATCGCCGTGAGCTGCCCAGCCGCCTTGCCCCGTTCACGCTGCGACTCAGGGTCGGTACCCCAACGTTCAAGCACATCGGTGCCAAGTACCAGCAGCGCCAGCGCCAGCAGCATTAGCTCGGGCAGCAGCCGCGGAATATCTGTGATTTGAAAGCTCACCGCTATAACTCCTGGTTATCAGCTCGAATTTCGGCGGGGTGAATGCGGCCATATCCGCCGCACACCAGGCGCATTACCTGCTTACCGGCCTAGCGTCAATGTACCCGCATGTTGTATTGCTTCAGCAATCGGGCGTACACCGCTGCCAATCATCTCGGTCAAAAGGCTCGGGTACAGGCCGGTGATCAAAATGACTGCCGCAAGGATCGATGCGCCAGTGTATTCCTGCCAGGTTAGCTTGGGCAGCTTAAAGAAGCTCGGATCCTTCACTTCACCAAAGAACACGGTGTACATCGCCCGCAAAATATATGCCGCAGTAATTGGGATTGAAACCGCCGCCAGCACCGAGATCAGCGGGAAGCGATCCCACATACCCATAAAGATATTGAATTCGGCCCAGAAGCCCGCAAAGCCCGGCATACCCATCGACGACAGGCCAGCGATGACAAAGACAAATGCCGCAAATGGCATAATCTTGGCCATGCCACCCAGCTCGGGGAATTGGCGCGTGTGGGTGCGCTCGTAGATCATCCGCCCGACCACCGCGAAGAATAGCGCCGTCATAACGCCGTGCGCAAACATTTGCAGCACTGAGCCAATCAGACCAATTTCGTTGCCAGCGGCCAGGCCCATCACCACCAGGCCCATGTGGCTCACCGACGAGTAGCCAATCATAAACTTGAAGTCGCGCTGAGTCATGGCGATCGTTGCGCCATACACTGCGTTAATCAGCGTTGCAATCGCGATTGGCAGCAGCCAGTAGTGCGCGCCTTCGGGCATCAGCCACATAGCAGCGCGCAAGCAGCCATACGCGCCCAGCTTCATCAGCACGCCTGCGTGCAGCATCGATACAGCAGTTGGCGCGGCCACGTGGCCGGTCGGGCTCCAGGTGTGGAATGGGAACATACCGGCCAGCACTGCAAAACCGAGGAACAGCGGCGGGAAGAACGCAATTTGGAACGAGGTGGGGAGCAGTGCCGCCTGGGCCAGCAGGCGCATATCGAAGGTGCGTAGCCCACTGCCGTAATACAGCGCAAGCATGCCGATAATAATCATCGCCGAGCCGCCCATCAGGTACAGCGTCAGCTTCATTGCGCCATATTCTTTGCGCGTGCTACCCCAGATGCCAATCAGCAAATACATTGGCAGCACAGCCAATTCATAGAACACAAAGAACAGGAACAGGTCAACCGAGACAAACACGCCATAGACACCGGCGGTCAGTATCAGCAGCAGAATCCAATATTCGCGCGTTCGCTCTTCGATATTCCAGCTCATCAGCGCGCCGGTGAAGATCACGAAGCCATTCAGGATGAGCATCGGCATGCTAATGCCATCGGCGGCCAGGATATAGTTAATACCCGCCTGCGGCAGCCAGGGCAGTTCTTCAACAAACTGAAGCTTCTGCGCGCTGGTGTAGTCGTAGCCGAAGAAAAGTAACAACGAAAGCGCCAGCGAGATGAACGCGAAGATCGTGCCGGTCATGCGAATCGCATACTTCTGCTCCGGCTTGAGGAACATCATAATTATCGCCGGGACGAGCATGCTCAGCCAGATCAAGCTCAGCCAGGGCACGCCGGTAGGCAGGTCATACAGATGCATAGGTCTTCCCTAATAGAGCGAGAGAGCCAAGAACCGCGAACTGCGCACCAGATCGGGCACGCCACTTCTAGTGCAGTTCCCTGGTTCTACGATAGCACTTTCGTAAACACGTTCACCAGCGCCGTAGCAGTCTGGTTCGCCAGATCCATAATCGGTGCCGGGTACACGCCCAGAATCAGCAGTAGTACGAGCAATGGTGCCGAAGCCAGAAACTCGCGGCTTGCGACCCGCATATCGGCTGGGGCAGCCCCGCCATGGCCGCTATCCCAACGCGGGTTGAGCGGGCCATTGAAAATACGCGCATACATTTGCAGCAGCGCCAGTGCCGAAATCACCAGACCAATCGTTGCGAGCAGGGTGAAGAACGGCAGCGAGGCCCAGGTACCGCGGAAGATGAAGAACTCACCGACGAAACCCGCCAGGCCCGGCAAGCCCAGGTTGGCGAACATCGCCACGCCCATCACGCCCGAGAACATTGGCATGACCTTGCGCAGACCACCCCAATCGCTCAGGCTGTAGGTACCAGTGCGCTGGTATAGGTAGCCCACCAGCAAGAACAGCGCGCCCGTCGAAAGGCCGTGCGCCACCATCTGCATCACCGCGCCATTAATCGCAATCGCCCGGCTCTGTCCATCGGCGGCACTGTTGAGGGTTGCAGCGGCGGCAATTGCCAGCGCTACATAGCCCATATGGTTAATCGAGGTGTACCCAATCAGCCGCTTGACATCGCCGCTGGTATACGACAGTGCGCCAAACGCACCCGCCACAATCCCTACCAGTGCCAGCGCGCCAATCACCGGCCCGAAGAACTGCGCGGCATCCGGCACGAGCGGCAACATGATCCGCAGCATGCCATACGCGCCCATCTTCGACATCACTGCCGAGAGCAGGATCGAGCCAGCGGTTGGTGCTTCAGAATAGGCATCGGGCAGCCAGGTATGGAACGGCCACACCGCCAGCTTAATCGCGAAGGCAATGAAAATCGCCCAGAACGCAATCGAGGTGTAGAGCAGCGGGAAATGCCCAAGGTAGTTCGTAATGCCAACACTATCAACATACCTGTAGACAATGTCTTGCAGCGTGCCCTGCATACCATCAACTGGCAAGCCCTGGCCCAAGCGCCCCAGCGTTATCAGGTCGAACGTTGCATTCCCGGCAGCGCGGGTTGCCACATAGAAGAACTGGAACAGCAGCAGCATGCCAACCGAGCCGCCCATTGTATACACGAAAAACTTGAAGGCAGCATAGCGGCGCTTATCCTCAGGGTCGCGCCCCCAGTTCTGGATGATAAAGAAGGCCGGAACCAGGCTGAACTCCCAGAAGATAAAGAAGAAGAAGAAGTTCAGCGCCACGAAGTAGCCCAGCATCGCTGATTCGAGCAAGAACAGCAGCGCATAGTGCATCTTCACCCGCGACTCGATATTGAACGAGGCCAACATCGCGACAGGTGCCATCACGGCGGTGAGTAGCACCAGCGGCAGGCTGATACCGTCAACGCCGAGGAAATAATCCACCTTAATCGCTTCGATCCACGGGATTTTCTCAACAAACTGAATTGCGCCCTGTCCATCGGCGACCGCGCCGGAGTTAAAGCCAGCCCAGAGAAAGATCGCTAGCCCAAGCGTCGTAAGCGACCAGGCTGTCGCGCCAAGCTTCACAAGCCGATCGTCCAGGCGCAGCGCCCCGCTGAGCGCTACCAGCAGCGCGCCAACCACGGGCGAAAGCACGAGGAAGGTAAGCCAGGGGCCATCGCTGAATTGCAGGTAATTCATATGGTACGTTTCCATTGACCTGTTGCGCGCTTGCCGCCGAGTAGACAAACAACGCGCAACACAAGCTGATCAAGCACTGCCCTGCCCATCGCAGAACGTAAGCGCAACCCGGTTAGCGGCGCACGCCGTACAAATAGATAATGCCCAGGATCACCACACCACCGAAGATCAGCGAAACATAATCCTGAATCTTGCCGGTTTCGGTTTGGCGCGTCACATCGCCAGCAACAGTGGTGCCTTCGGAAACCGCATCCATCCCATCGTTCAGCACGGTATCGTCGATGATGAAGTTCACCCGCCCAAGGAACAGCGTGAACAGGCCAGTACCGTTGAGGAAACCATCGAGTACGGTGCGGTCAAACCAGCTCCAGGCCACCGCCAGCCCATACGAAAGCCGCCCAAACGTATTGGCGTAAATCTCATCGAAGTAGAATTTGCGATTGAGCGTCTGGAAGACGCCCGGCATCATGCGCTGCAGTGGGTCGACATCTTCCGAAGTCGTGAACGCATTGCGATACACAACGTAGCCCAAGGCAATACCAGCCAGGCCCACCAGGCTAGCGATCATCATCACGGTGCCATTGAAGGTACCGGCCTCCTGCTGAAAGAATTTGGTAAGCTGGTGATATCCCTCGTAAGGCATATTCACAAAGCCAGCGAACACCGCAAACACCGCCAGAATAATCAGCGGCAAGGTCATCGTCCAGGGGCTTTCGTGTGGGTCGTGCCCACCATGGGCGCCGTGGTCATCGTGCCCATGGTCATCGTGGCCGTGCGCCGGAGTGTAATCGGGCTTGCGCGGGCTATGGCCGCGGAACTTGCCGAAGAACACAATCCAAACCTGGCGCGTCATATAGAATGCCGTCAAGAACGAGGCCAGGGTCAACACAATCCATACAACCATGTGGCCGTGATTCCAGGCGTCGGCCAGAATCTCGTCTTTGCTCCAAAAGCCCGCAAAGCCAGGGAAACCAGCCAGCGCCAAATAGCCAGCAACATAGGTCAAAAAGGTGGTGGGCATATACTTGCGCAAGTTCCCCATGTTGCGAATATCCTGCGCAGTATTCGAGTCGTGCCCGACCGTCGCCTCCATGCCGTGGATCACCGAGCCTGAGCCGAGGAACAGCAGCGCCTTGAAGAAGGC
>JAFEAS010000237.1:0-4408 GCA_018266315.1 Chloroflexi bacterium SZAS-1
TGATTTTTCTTTTTGCCTTTTGCCTTTATTCATAGATTGGCTCGCTCCAGGGCACATAATTGTCACTGTATGAAACGGCTTGTTCGTGCTATACTCGCGCATTGCTTCCACGCCCCCGCTTTGCCACCGAAGCATACACCATATTGTCCTTTAGTTCGCTGTTGAATAGGGTTGCGTAACACCGTATGGCTTCCGAATCCCCATCGGTTGCGATTAGTACGCCCACCGGCAGTACGGCCTTTCGCGCCGGGTTTGTCGATACGATTCCGCTCTGGCTGGGCGTTGCACCATTTGGTGCCATCTATGCCGTAAGCGCGCTCACCGCCGGGCTTTCGCCCGCGCAGACGCTCGCAATGTCGCTGTTTGTCTTTGCGGGCGCGTCGCAATTTACGGCGGCCGGGCTGTTCGCCGCCGGGGTTGCCCCTTTCACGATTATTATTACCACACTAGTGATAAATGCCCGCCACATTCTGCTCGCGGCGGCGCTGGCGCCCTTTATGCGCCAGGCCAGCCCGGCGGCGCGCGCGGGCATCGCCTTCCAGCTCACCGACGAAACCTTTGCCGTCGGGATGCGCCGCTTCCTCACCAGCCAGGGCAGCCCAGCCTACCAGTTCGGCACGAACCTGAGCCTATATTGCATCTGGCAGGCCAGCACCATCGCGGGCATGCTGCTCGGCTCGCTCATCCCCGACCCGGCAACCTACGGGCTTGATCTGGTGTTCCCGCTCACCTTTATTGGCCTGCTGATGCCGCTCCTGCGCGATCGGGTCAGCGGCCTGGTGGCCGCACTCTCAGCGGCGCTGACGCTGGCGGGCGCGCTGCTGCTACCGGGCCGCTGGTACATCCTGATCGCTGGTCTGGTCGCCAGTGGCATTGGCGCATTCCTGGCGCGCCAGCCGCACACCACGATAGCACAAAAGGAAAAGGTATGAATCTGCCAACCCTGCGCGATGTCTTGCATGCCCAGCAGCGCATTCGGCCCTACCTGGCACGCACGCCGCTGCACCGCTACCCGGCGCTCGATGAGCTGCTCGGCACGGCGGTATATGTGAAGCACGAAAACTACCAGCCAGTTGGCGCATTCAAAGTACGCGGCGGCATTAACCTCATCTCGCAGCTCAGCCCCGACGAGCGCGCGCGTGGCGTCATCGCCGCCTCGACCGGCAACCACGGGCAATCGGTTGCCTACGCTGCGCGGCTGTTCGGCGTGCAGGCGCGCATTGTCGTACCCGAGCGCGCCAACCCGGGCAAAGTCGCGGCAATGCAGGGCATGGGTGCAGAAGTGATTGCGCACGGCCCCAGCTTCGATGCGGCGCGCGAACACTGCGAGCAGCTAGCAGCGGCGCACGGCTACCGCTATATTCACTCGGGCGACGAGCCGCTGCTGATTGCGGGCGTAGCAACCGAAACGCTTGAGATGCTGGAAGATCAGCCTGCACTCGACACGATTATTGTGCCAATTGGCGGCGGCAGCGGCGCGGCGGGCGCGTGCATCGCCGCCCACGGCGTCGACCGCGGCATTCGCGTGATTGGCGTACAGGCCGAAGGCGCGCCTTCGGCCTACCAATCGTGGCAGCAGCGCGCGCTGCTGTCGGCACCAAACAGCACCTTCGCCGAGGGGCTTTCGACCGGAAGCGCCTTTGCCATGCCCCAGGCGATCTTGCAGCGCGAGCTCGACGATTTTGTGCTGGTAAACGACGACGCAATTCGCCAGGCCATGGTGTGGATGCTGGAGCGCGCGCACACGCTAGCCGAAGGCGCGGGTGCAGCTGCGCTGGCGGCGGCCTACCAGCTGCGCAGCGAGCTACAGGGCCATACCGTCGGCATTGTCTGCTCGGGCGGCAACAGCTCACTCGACCACTTGCGCCAGGCACTGGCAGTGGCAAACGCATAGCCAGGCAACTTCACCACCGCAGTACAGAAGTTTTGCATATTGATTTTTTGCTTTTACGCCTTTCAGGTACCCAAGCAAGTTCTTTCTTCCTTTGGTTGTTTTTTGCGCATAGCACAAAAAACAACCAAAGGAAGAAAAACATAGAGGCGATATGACAATCTGGCTCACAATCCTCGGCATGGCGCTCGTCACCTATGCCACGCGCGTCACGGCGCTGCTCACGCTACGCGGCGAGCTAGCACCCTGGCTGCAGCGCTGGCTGGGCTACGTTCCGGTGGCGGTGTTTGTGGCGCTTATTCTGCCGCCGCTCGTGCTGGCCGAGCACAACGACACACGGGTGCTCACCGTTGGCCCGGCCTTGCCCGCCGGTATTGTTGGGGCGGTGGTAGCCTGGCGCAGCGGCAATGTCCTGCTGACGATTCTGGCGGGCCTGGTGTGCTTCTGGGCTATGCGCTGGCTGGGAATGTAATAAAGGTGGCGGGCGAGCGCGCCTGCGGCGGTGCTCTTCTACGACCGAGGAGGAATAACTGTGGCGAAGCTCTTTGGCACGCGGCTACACTATGGCTGGGTAGTGGTGGCAATTACCGCACTGACGCTGATTATCTCGGCGGGTGTGCGTTCGGCCCCCGGCGTGATGGTCGTGCCGCTTGAGCAGGATATGCACTGGAGCCGCGCGCTGATCTCGCTGGCGGTGTCGATCGGGCTGCTGTTCTACGGCCTCACTGCACCACTGAGCGGCTGGGTGATCGACCGGATCGGGCCGCGCATGGTGGTGGTGCTTGGGCTGGCGGTTATGGCGGCCAGTATGTTCGCCAGCGCATCAATGACCAGTTTGTGGCAGCTCAATATCTTCTGGGGCGCGCTCAGTGGCGTAGGCACCGGGATTGTGGCGCTGGTGCTGGGCGCAGCGGTGGCAAACCTCTGGTTTGTGGCGCGGCGCGGGCTAATCACCGGCATCTTCGGCGCATCGACCTCGGCGGGCCAGCTCATTTTCTACCCGCTGCTGGTGTGGATGATCGGCACGTATGGCTGGCGCACCAGTACCCTGGTGATGGGTATCGCCGCCGTCGCGCTGATTTTGCCCGTGCTGCTTTTTATGCGCAACAGCCCGGCTGACGTTGGGCTACAACCCTATGGCGCAACCGCGCTGCACCCCGGCGCGCAAGCCGCGTCCGCTCCGGCAGCTGAGGGCGGCGTTATGCGGCAGGCGCTCGCCACACCCGCGTTCTGGCTGCTCGCAACAACCTTCTTCATCTGTGGCGCAACCTCAAACGGGCTAATTGGCACGCACTTCATCCCGCATGTGGGCGATCATGGCATTTCGCCAAATATCGCCGCCGGGCTGCTGGCGCTGATGGGCACCATGAACTTTGTGGGCACGATTATTTCGGGCTGGCTGACCGACCGCTTCAACCCGCGTAAGCTGCTAGCGTGGTATTATAGCTTCCGTGGCCTGTCGCTGCTGCTGCTGCCGTTTGTCACCAGCTACACTGGGCTGATGGTATTTGCGGTGATGTTCGGGCTGGATTATATTGCGACGGTGCCGCCTACCACCGCGCTGGTAGCCGATACCTTTGGGCGCAAGCATGTTGGCACGGTGTTTGGCTGGATCTTCTGCGCGCACCAGATCGGCGCAGCCTCGGCGGCTTGGCTCGGTGGCGTTGCGCACGACCGGCTGGGGCACTATGGCACGGCATTCCTGGTCGCCGGGGTACTGGCGCTGCTTGCGGGTGGGCTGGCGCTCCGTATTGGCACCGCCCGGCGCGCGCCCCAGCTCGATCCTTCGGTAGCATGAATCAGGGCGAATCACCAATAACTATCTACAGCTGTCTGACATAGGTATGTATGGAACTTGATCCGGCGGCGCTGAAGCGCCTTACCCAGGGCACCCTGGCCGAATTACTTGGGATAACGCTCACCTACGCCTCACCCCAGCGCGTGGCAGGCGCTATGCCCATGCGCGCCGAGCTCACCCAGCCCTTCGGCTTTATTCACGGCGGCGCGGTGATGACGCTGCTCGACACGCTGGCCGGGATTGGCTCGGCGCTGAATGTGCCACCTGCCACGAGCTTCACCACTGTGGAATTCAAGATTAACTTTCTGCGCAGCATTCGCGCAGGCAGCGTGAGCGGCGAGGCCACACCTGTGCATCTTGGGCGGCGCACGCACGTATGGCAAGCCGTAGCCCACGACCACGAAGGCCGCCAGATGGCGCTAGTAACCCTTACGCAGATGTTGATCGAGCCACATACCCACTGAGCGTACTATGATGGAAATTCGCACTATCACTGCCGGGGCACGCGAGGCCGATATCGGGCGCGCGGCCCAGGCTGCACGGCAGGCGCGCGAACAGCTATCGGCAGCGGGCTATACGGTGCAGACCCTACGCCTGGCGCTTTCGGCGACGGGCGCGAACCGCTGCGGCGATTTTGCCAGTATCGCGCAGGGCTACGAAGCGCAGGCGCTGGCCGCTGGCTTCGATTATGTGGCGATCAGTGTGGGCGATACCGAGCG
>JAFEAS010000237.1:4445-5268 GCA_018266315.1 Chloroflexi bacterium SZAS-1
GCTCACCAGCCCGGAAGGGCAGCTGCGCCCCGATATGATCGCAGGCGCGGCGGCGGCGATGGCGGCGATTGGCGCGCGCACCGCGAATGGCTTTGGCAACTTGCGCTTCGCCGCAGCGGCCATGGTCGGCCCTGGCTCACCCTTCTTCCCCGCCGCCGCGCACGATGGCGGTGCACCCTGGCTCGCGGTTGGCCCCGAGGCGGCGGCACTGGCGGTTGAGGCAACGGCAGAAATGGGCAGCGGTGTGTCAGTGGCCCACGCGCCAGCGCACCTCACAGCCCTGATCGAGCAGCACGACACACGAATTCGCGCGGTGCTCGACGGGCTAGAAGCCACAACTGGCGTGCGCTTCGCAGGCTGCGATTGGTCGCTCGCGCCGCACCCCGATCCAGCACGTAGCGTGGGCGCAGCAATTGAAGCACTCGCAGGTGTGCCGTTTGGCGCGTGGGGCACGCTGGCTGGCGTGCGGGCGCTCACCGCCGCAATTCGCGCCGCGCAGGTGACACAGCTGGGCTTCAGCGGCGTGATGCTGCCAGTGCTTGAGGATGCCACTCTGGCGCAGCGCAATGCCGAAGGGCGCTACACCCTGCGCGATTTGCTGGCCTTCAGCGCAGTGTGCGGCACCGGCCTCGATACGATTCCGCTGGCGGGCGATACGACGCCCGCGCAGATCACTGGCGTGCTGGCCGAAGTAGCCACGCTGGCCGTAGCCCTACGCAAGCCGCTCACTGCACGGCTGCTGCCCATTCCCGGCCTGGCGGCGGGCGACATGACCACCTTCGACTTCCCATATTTCGTCAACACGCGCGTGATGGTGTTATAG
>JAFEAS010000238.1 GCA_018266315.1 Chloroflexi bacterium SZAS-1
CCGAACAAACCCCGCCGCCCAAATGCAACCAGCAGCGCAATCCCGGCCACCGAAGGCGGCAACACCATCGGCAAATCGACCAGCGTGTCGAGTGCAGTGTGCCCACGAAAGCGGCGGCGCGCCAGTAGATAGGCCGCTGGTGTGCCACAGAGCAGCGTCAGCATCACCGTCATCGCCGTTGTAATCATGCTCAGGCTAATGGCCTGTGCCACCTCGGGATTGCCTAAATTCGCAAGCAGCTGCGCCACAGGAATGCGCAGCACCAGTGCTACCAGTGGCAGCACCAGAAAACCAAGCATTGGCAGACTGGCGAGCAGCAGCCAGGCCACCGCTCGCCCGGGTGGTTGTTCTGTTTTCTTCGTCACAGTCGCGTAAGCGCGGGTCAGGGGCGTTTCGGCCATCAGCATGTCGGGCCGCTAACTGTTGTTAGCGGCCCGCCTATCCCATGCGCTCACCTGCGCAGGGTTATTGCACGTCGAGCTTGACCAGTCCCTTCACCCAGAATTTTGGCATCTGAGTTGGGATAATATCACGGAATGCGCCATTCTGATCGGTGGCAATGATAGCATTTTTATCGGCTTGCAGAGCGGACAGTGCGACCTCAGCAGTATAACCATCGCCGCCAGTAAACACAACCTTTGTCGCGCCAGCCTGCACACCAGCCTGCTGCAACAATGTGGCGATCGGCACGCCCTTGTAGGTCTGTTCCGTGCCGCCTTTATCAGTCGCTTTGATTTCAACCTGCTGCAGCGTATTGAATGCATCCAGCGTTAACGTCATAGGCTTATCGACCTTGCCGCCAATAGCCAGTGGCGCGGCTGTTGGCGCAGCGCCGGTTGCGCTACCCGTAGTTGGGATGAAGCCGTACTGAACCAGCACTTGCTGGCCCGCTGGCCCAAGCACATACTCAACAAACTTCTTGGCAAGCTCGGGATTTTTGGCATTCTTTGTTGCGGCAATCGGGTAGGTGGCGATGGTATTTAGATTATCGGGAATCGTCAACGTTGCGATGCTCCCATCCTTCACCGTTGCGGCGTCGGTCGTATACACAATCCCGGCGTCGGCTTCACCCAGCGCAATTTTACTGAGCACCGCCTTGACATTCTCTTCGTAGGAAACAACATTCTTAAGCACAGTTGGGCTGTACTCGGTCGTGTACTCGGGTAGCCTGGAAGCCTTGGCTAAAAAATCGAGTGCGTAGCCACCAACCGGTACATTTTTGTTCGCCAGCACAATCTTCAGGCCCGGATTCGCCAGGTCGTTCAGCGCCGACAGCTTGCCCGGGTTGTCTTTGGGGTATACCACTACCAGGCGGTTGCGCACGAAGGTGCGCTGGGTACCGCTGATTACCTCACCCGCCTTGATCGTGACCTCCATCTGTTTGGTATTCGCTGAGGCAAATACATCGGCTGGCGCGCCCTGGGTAATCTGTGTGGCAAGCTGGTCGGAGCCAGCGAAGTTGAAGGTTACCGTTGCCCCGCCATTGGCGGCACTGAACTGCTGGCCGATCGCTTTGAAGGCATCGGTTAGCGAAGCAGCCGCGAAGACGGTCAGATTTCCGCCTGCGGCGGCGGGTTCCGCTGTAGTCGCAGGGGCGCTCGGTGTCGCGGGGGATATGGTCGCCGCCGGTGCGCTCGTCGCAGCCGGTGCGCTCGTAGGTGCGGCACTCGTCGCCCCACAGGCAGACAGCAGGGCCGCGAACAGCACCAGCGTGAACAACCATCCAAAGCGGGCCATGGTTCAGGCTCCTTTGCTACAGCAGAATACAGCGACAGGGAGCGGCAGGCGCGCGAGGTGCACTATCAGGCTAGTGCAGGCGCGACATGAGTCGCACAGATATCAAGCCAGGACAGAATGGCTTCGATCTGACCGATGCGAAACTGCAACACCAGCCAGTCGTAAACCTGAACGCCATACAACGCCTCAGCCTGTGCGTGCAGATCAACAAGCCATTCGCGGCAGGTAACTTGTTGGGCTGCGATCAGACTGGTTGCGCTCGTCGCGTCTTCCTGACTGGCAAAGTACAGTTTGGCCAGAAACTCAAGCCGAAAATCGCGGCCATGCGCGACCGGCGTAACCAGCCAATGGTCGAACGCCTGCTGACCATCCGGTGTCAGCGAAAGCAGCTTGCGCGGCGGACGGCTGCCCTGTGGCTCAAGCACAGCGTTGATGTACCCTTCGCTCTCCAGGCGGTCAAGCATCACATACACCAGACTCTGCTTGAGATGCCAGACCAGCCCGAGCGCTTCATTACGCATCAACATCTGGTGAATTTCGTATGCGTGCATGGGTTGCTGGCGCAAAAAGCCCATCAGCGCGTACTCGATCGTCAAGGGTTGCTTGATCATTGGACTCATAGGCGCTGAATTGTTTTATACTGATTAATTAAGTATCAATATTGCGATTATTGCACGGCTGAGTTTATCTGTCAAATTACGAAAAAAACAATTACTCTGGTAAAAATACTTCAACAAATTTCTGCTAGATTTGGTATCATACCCATATACGTGCCGGTAGCACATTCTGGCTGGCACCTGTGGTATCCGTTATCGCCGTCCTTCGTAGTAGAAGCGGCAGCTGTAGAACGCCGAGCATGTATCACCACTTCAATAACTTTACCTACCGATTGCGCCCAGATCAGCCAACTGCCGAGTCTGCCTACCTGCCAATTTCGGCAAATGCCCACCGACGGTATTTTTCTCGGGGCACACCACTGAATGTCATTGTGTGGAATACCTTCAAAGGTAAGCGCGAACGGTATTATGATGCGCTTACTGAGCATGCAACATCGGCCGATTTAATTCTCCTCCAGGAATTTCGGCACGACCCGCAGCTTGAAGCGGCGCACAGCTCGCTCTTCGCCCAGCGCGATGCCGACCTGGCGATTAGCTTCTACACCCGGCCTAGCCAGAGCGCGCCTACCGGTGTGTGTACCGCCTCAACAGTGCGCTCGCTCGAAACGCAGCTTGTCCTTTCGCGCTATTACGAACCAGTAACCCGCACGCCCAAAATGGCAATCTGCACGAGCTACCCGATCGATTGTGATGATTGTGCGCCGGAACAAACCTTGCTGGTGTTCAACAGCCATGGTATCAACTTCCGCCTGCGCAAACCCTTCCTCGACCAGATGCGCCAGTTTGAAGACCATTTGCGCCACCATCACGGCCCGATCATTCTGGTGGGCGATTTCAATACCTGGGAGCGCGGGCGGGTGCGCATTCTCGAAGCAATTACGCACCGCATTGGACTGCATCGCATTATCTTCCCCAATGGCATTAAAGCCGTGAGCGGCCACGAGCTGGATCGGGTGTATGTGCGCGGTGGGCAAGCACAGCGCCAGCGCGTTGTTGCCAACCCGGCAGCCTCTGATCATAGTATGCTTGCGTTTCAGTTTGTCATTGCGTAGCGCGCTTGAAACAAATTGTGTCACATGAAACGGGCGAGTGGATCATTCTACCCGCCCATTGTCTTATTGCCACTATTTGTCAGGCGGCGCGGATTGCTGCCATCGGTGCGGAAAATTGCCACTTTGGCATTGTTGCTGCTATCCGCCGACGGCGGATAGCAGCCAGGCTGTTGGCCCACAAACCTATGAAGCGTGGTAGGATAGCGTGTGTACTATCGCATCAACACTGTGTTTGCACTATAGTTATAGAATAGAAAGACCTTATTATGCTCGATCCTCACGAATTCGCGCACCATTATGCCAACATCAATGGTATTCGCATGCACTACGTTCAGGTGGGGTATGGGCCTGAGCTAATTGTGATGCTACATGGGTTTCCCGAATGCTGGTGGTCGTGGCGCTACCAGCTGGCACTCTTCCGCGACACGCCCGCGCTAGCCAAGCACTACACTGTTGTCGTCCCCGACCTACGCGGCTATAACGAGACCGAGCAGGCGAGCTGGGGCTACGAGCTGGATGTGCTGGTACAGGATGTGATTGAGCTGATTCGCGCACAGGGAAAGCGTAGCGCGATTGTGGTGGGGCACGATTGGGGCGGAAATATTGCCTGGTCGCTTGCCATCAGCCGCCCCGAATGGGTGAAGCAGCTGATTGCGCTTAACATCCCGCACCCGGCGCTGTTTGCCGAAGCGATTGGCCGCAACTGGCAGCAAATGCGGCGCTCGTGGTACATTGGCTTCTTCCAGCTACCCTGGCTACCCGAACGAATGATTAGCGCAAACGATTATGCGTTTATTGAGCGGGCGTTTCTTGGCATGGCAATCGACAAAACGCCCTTTACGCCCCAGGATATTCAAATCTTCAAAGCGGCAATGGCAAAGCCAGGTGCCGCAACTGCCGCCGTGAATTACTATCGCGCGCTGGTGCAGAAAGGCACACGCGGAATGTTTCGGGGCACTGGTATGCGCGTTACCGTGCCCACGCTGCTGATCTGGGGCGAACGCGATATGGCGCTGGGCAAAGAGCTAACCTATGGCACCGAGCGCTATGCGCCCAACGTGCGCATTCACTACATTCCCAATTGCTCGCACTGGGTACAGCAAGAGCGCGCGCCTGAGGTAAATGCGCTCATCCTCGATTTCTTGCAAGAGATGACGCAGAGCGGGAACACGTAAACGCCGGGTAAGGTGCGTTCCAAACTACTGCTATGAGGCGGCTCAATCGCGAGCTGATATTTGTGGTATACTAATAAATAAGAAACCCTCTGTTATCTACCCGCACACCCGAGCAGTGCTCGACTCGATCGCCCGGCGCATGACTAGCCCTCAGGCGGTTTGCGATAGCCAGGAACATACGGCGACGCACGAGCGTCCAGCATATTCCGTTTATACTTTTGTAGATATGGCAGTACCAAGCCTACGCTTGGCTGTCGTTTTTCTACGCGCTTAATGCACCGCCTCCTCCTCTCAACAGCATACATTTCGATAAC
>JAFEAS010000239.1 GCA_018266315.1 Chloroflexi bacterium SZAS-1
GCCCACTCGCACGGCGCGTGAGTATCCTGCCAGCGCTTCCCAGGGGGTGCCGCTCGAAATATTCTGGCGCGTCATCACTGCTCCTTTATGAAAAGCCCGAACCAGACATCGCACCGTTGGAGCATTCGGCTACAACGGCGCAATATTTCTGTTCAGCTCTGCGCTATTCCACCACATACAGTGGCTGGAACCTGGTTGTCAGCGGCTCGCCACCCTGCTCGCGCACCACGACCACATCTTCAACCCGGCAGCCCAACTGGTGGGGAATGAAGATGCTTGGCTCAATCGTGAAGCACATGCCCGGCTGGAGCACAGTGCTATCGCCTGCGGTGAGGAACGGCGGCTCGTGTACATCCATGCCAATACCATGGCCCAGCCGGTGACGGAAGGCTTCGCCATAGCCTGCATCGGCGATCACGGCCCGCGCAGCGGCATCGGCCTGCTCGCAGGTGTTGCCAGCCCGCAGCGCCGCAATGCCCGCCGCCTGTGCACCCATCACTAATTCGTACACACGCCGATACGTTGCGCCTGGGTCGCCAAAAAATACCGAGCGCCCGAAATCGTAGCAATAGCCGTCGTACACCGCGCCAAAATCGAACGATACCGACACAGGCGCGTCGAGTGGCAGCAGCTGGGTTTCTTCGCGATTATGAAAATCGAAGGGGAAGGTCACGCCCATATTGTAGAAGGCAGTAACGAACGAGGGTGCCGTTGAGCCGTGGCGCTTGAGCTGGTAATTCACTTCGGTAATCAGATCGAGCGTGGTCATACCGTGGCGCAGCCGGGGCAGCACATCGGCGAAGGCCGCCTCAGTTATCGCCCCGGCGTGGCGCATAATCGCTAGCTCGTTTTCATCCTTAATCAGGCGTAGCGGGCGCATTATTGGCGCTGCCGAGACAAACCGCGCCGCCGGGCGCAACGCCTGAATGCCCAGGAGCGTCTCGGCCCAGGCGCGGTCGTCGAGCGCGATAGCTGCGGCAGCGGGGACACCCAGCGCATCGAGCACGTCCCGCGCCAGCGCGGCCGGGTCGCCAGCGTCGGGTAATACGCGCACATCGTAGCCAGCAATATCGAGGTGGAATGCCGCTAGCATGCGCGGAATCGTCAAGATTGGCGCGCGGCCCGGCACGACCCAGGCACCGGTGAGCCATTCGCCAGGGTACATGGTATTGCCGAAATTCTGTTCCTCACGCGCGATTCCGGTGAGATAATGCAGGTTCGCCGAGCGCTGGAGAAAGAGCAGATCGATGCCCTGAGCGGCCATGAGCGCTTGCACACGCTGAAGCCGGGCGATGTAATCTGGCATGAAATCGTTCCAATCTATCTATGTACGTTAAGCAGCTGGGCATTCAGCCTGCTGCACGCAAGCTATTGCACATTGTTTCGCAACTGTGGGTCAAGCGCATCGCGAATGCTGTCGCCCACAAAATTGAACGCCATAACCACCGTAAAAATCGCCAGCCCGGGGAAGGCCGACATCCACCACTGGTCGAAGAACTCAATGCCGTCGGCGATCATGCGGCCCCACTCGGGCGTGGCTGGATCTGGCCCCAAACCTAAGAAGCTCAGTCCGGCAAACACCAGCACTGCGTTCCCCAGATCAATCGTCGCAACGACCACCGCCGGGGCCAGGCAGTTTGGCAGCACAGTGCGCCACAGGATGCGGCCCTCGGGTACGCCCAGCGCCCGCGCCGCTTGCACATAATCATTCGCCTTCACCGAGAGCACCAGGCCGCGCACAACCCGCGCGTAGCTCGGCCACCACACCACCACCATCGCCAGAATCGCATTCACCAGGCTTGGCCCCAGCGCGCTCGCAATCGCCATCGCCAGAATAATCGTTGGGAAGGCCATAAACACTTCGGTGATGCGCATCATAATTTCATCGAGCCAGCCCCCGGCAAAGCCCGAGATCGCGCCAATTGTGGTGCCGATTGCGCCCGCAAGCACCACCACCGCCAGCCCGGCAGGCAACGATAGCCGCCCGCCATACAGCACCCGCGCCAGCACATCGCGGCCAAGCTGGTCGGTGCCGAACCAGTGCGCGGCTGAAGGCGGTTTGAGGCGCTGCACCACCTTTTGTTCTAGCGGGCCATACGGCGCAAGCAGCGGGGCAAACAGGCTGACCAGAACCCAAACTACTACCAGCACCAGCCCCACGAGCGCGACCGGGTTTGCGCGCAAGAAACGCCATGCCTGCGCCACACGATTGGGCCGCGCCGCCCGAAGCTCAAATGTTGTCGCAACAGAAGCCATATGCAGGTCGCTCAGCTAGGGCCAGTAGTCGGCAGTCGGCGGTCTCCAACCTACGCACTGCGGAGGCGTGGGTCGAGCACAAAGTAAAGCACATCCACAATCAGGTTCGTTACCACAAAAATGAACGCAATCAGCAGGCTTACACCCATAATCGCCGGAAAATCGAGCGAGGTTGAGGCGCGAAACGCATACTGCCCAATGCCCGGCCAGGCGAAAATGCTCTCGGTGAGCACGGCACCGGCCAGTAAGCCGCCATATGAAAAGCCAATCACGGTAACAACTGGAATGAGTGCATTGCGCAACGCATGGCGCAGCACTACCGTGCGCTCGCGCAGCCCTTTGGCCTGGGCCGTGCGCACATAGCCCTGCCCCAGCACTTCCAGCATCGACGAGCGGGTCACCCGCGCAATCAGGCCGGTGGTGTAGCTGCCCAGCACAATTGCGGGCAATACCAGGTGGCGCAGCGCATTCACAAACACCGTCCAGTTGCCCGTCATCAGCGCATCGAGCGTGAAGAAGCCCGTGAGGCGCGTTGGCGGCTTAAGCCCGGCGTCGAGCCGGCCTGGCCCGGCGGCCCAGCGCAGCCGCGCGTAAAAGATGAATAACAGCACCAGCGCCAGCCAGAACACCGGCACACTCACGCCAATCAGCGAGAAAAAGCGCACCACCTGATCCAGCCAGCTATTGCGCCGCACCGCCGAGAGCACGCCAAACAGTACGCCCGAAATCACCCCAAACACAATCGATGCCGTCGCAAGCTCAATCGTGGCGGGCAGGTAGGCGCGCAGGTCGTCGAGCACCGGGCGGCGGCTTTTGATTGAGCGGCCCAGGTCGCCTTGCAGCAGTTTGGTCACGTAGATCACATACTGCTCGTAGGCGGGCTTATCCAGCCCCCACTCGGCGCGAAAGGCAGCGACGATCTTAGGGTCGGACATGGCCTTCTGTCCGAGGTTGGCGGTCACCGGGTCGCCGGGCACCGCCCGCGCAATTGCAAACGCAATCAGCGTAATGCCGATCAGCAGCGGCACCGTAAGCACCAGGCGACGCAGGATGTAGGTGAGCGTATTCATGGGCACGGGTCGCTTCCGGGAAGGAGTGACCCTTCCCGGAAGCATACACTGGCTACTGTCCCAGGCTCAGCTGCGCAAGGTCAACGCGCCACTGCGGGTTGTAGGCAAAATTCTGCACCTTGCTGCTCAGGCCGATCTGGACGCTTGGCTGCACCAGCGCCGCATATGGCCCCTTGCTCAGCAGATAATCCTGCATCTGACCAAACAGTTGATTGCGCGTCTCTACGCTCGTTTCAACTTTTACCTTGTCGCGTAGTGCAACAACGTCTTTCTCGGCCTTGTCGCCGAGCCAGTTGGCGCGCTTGCCCACCACACCATCGGGCAAAAACTCCACATAGTCCAGCGAGTCGCGGTAATCGGGCAGCCACAGCCACAGGCCAAAAGCCTCTTTACCCTGTCGATAATTTTCGAGCGCAACCTGCAGCTCAGCGGGCTTGAGGTTCACGGTAATACCCGCCTCGGCCAAGTCGGCCTGAATTTTCTGTGCCATAGTGCCGAAGCTCACGCCGCCAAAGGTAAAGTCCGGGTACTCCAGATCAACCTTTAGATCGGCCTGACCAGCCTCGGCCAGCAGCTTCTTGGCACCTTCAACATCGCGCTTAAGTGCCTTATCTTCGCCATACGCGCCCGCAAAGCCCACCGGCAAGATCGTGGGTGGCGTTACGGCCTGGCCGCCCGCCAGCGCCTTAAAGCCCTCGTAATCGAGCGCGAGGCGCACGGCCTGCTGCACTTTCGGGTCGCTCATCGCGCCGCCAATGGTCTTATCCTGGTTCATCAGCAGGAAGAACATGGTGTCACTCAGCGTCTGGAAGATCGTTACGTCCGGGTTGTTTTTCAGCGCGCCCAGCTGATCGGCGCTCAGATCCATCGCAATCTGCACATCGCCCGCCTCAAGCTGAATCTTCTGGGTTGCCGCTTCGGGGATGTTACGGATGATTACGCGCTCGACTGCCGGGGCCTTACCAGTGTATTTGGGGTTGCGCTCTAATACGGTTTCAACGCCCTTTTCCCACTTGGTAAGGATGTACGGCCCACTGCCCGCCGAATTACTGTTGAACCACGTTTCGGCTTTGTCGCTCTTATCAGCATCGGCAGCGTCGGTGGCACCATTCGCTTTCGCCACCTTCGAATTCACCACACTGAACGCTGAAAACACCAGCTTCGAGAGAATAGCTGGATCGGGCGCTTTGAGCTTAAGCGCAACGGTTTTATCGTCGGTCGCGCTCACGCTGTCAATCGTTTCGGCCAGAAACGATGGGTTGCCTTTGATGTTCTTCATACGGTTAAACGAGAACACGACATCGGCGGC
>JAFEAS010000023.1:0-6278 GCA_018266315.1 Chloroflexi bacterium SZAS-1
GTATACATCCGAAATTGGTATAACTCCTAACCCTTTCATTCAAGAGTTTCTATAAAAACAATTCCCAACGTCCATAGGCGACGAAAGCTGCCAGAGCAGCCAGAACAACATTTGCGGCAACATGGGGATATTCCTTGAAGCGCAGGTTAGTGAGCGCCGCGCCGATCATGGTCAGTATCAACCCAACGGCGGCCAACGGTGCTAGGAAAGGCAGAATTCCGGTGAGCATCGGTAGTATCAGCCCCAGCACTCCCAGTATTTCTACAGCCCCAATGGCCTTTACTGTGTTAGGCTCGAATTCCTTAACCCACTTCATTCGTTGGGCAAGTTTTTCTTTGGGCTGGGTCAGTTTCACAAAACCTGCCATGCCAAAAAGTAATGCCAGTAAAACTTGTACGATCCATAATGCGATATTCATGCTGATTCTCCTTGTAAGTTAAAGGATTTATTTTTTACACATCTTGCATAAGACAATCTTCAGGCTTGTACAGGGTGTCTTTTCTACGATCCAAGCCTAAGGGTATCCTTGTGTGTCCTCTTCCCGAGATTCCATACAAGCACGTAGTCGCCTTCGGCAAGCACAACTACTCGGTTGCCTTTAGATCAGGTAACTCCGCGATGAACGAATCGATTATGGAGGCTACGGCGTCAATTCCCGTGACCGTCCCCATCATGCCAGCGTGATAGATCAAGTCGGATGCGAGAAAACATTTACTCGCTCAGGCTGGTGTGCGTTAAACACGGTTTCATAGTAGGCATGCACGAGCGCTTGTTGGCTTCAATCTTGGCTTGCGTAGTCATAGCTATATCTCCTTTCTTGGTGGTCATTCTTGACTATCCTTGCAAATTTTGCTACATTACAAATGTAACATAAACAACGTATGTAGTGTAGTTTAATAGCCTTGCATATAAAGTCAACCGACAAAAAACCGCAACTGTTTACTTAAACTACAAAGGAGTGAAAATGTCGTCTAAATTAAAAGAGCTGGAAGAAAAACTAGACCCCCGCGTCAAACGAACCCGTAACCTGATTCTGACATCCTTTCAATCTCTCCTTACCGAAAAAGGATTCGAATCTGTGTCCGTGCAAGATGTAACCAACAAAGCCGAGATCAACCGCGTCACCTTCTACGCCCACTTCTCCGACAAATATGAGTTACTGGATTACACCGTCCAAAAAGCCTTCATGTCCGAAGTTGAAAAACGTAACCTGAATATGTGCAGTTACTCTCCCGATAATCTGCGCAACCTGATCCTCATCGTGTGTGAGTTTCTTGTCACCCTCCACAGCAGATGCGCCCAACCCCACGAACAATTCGAGTCGCTCGTCGAAGGCACCTTTAAAAAACACCTCTTCGAATTGTTGTCACGGTGGTTAAAAGAATCAAAACTCCCTACCGAACTTCCTGCCACGGTCGCTACCTGGGCAATTTACGGGCTAGCCACTCACTACAGCCACCTGAAAAAACGTCCCGCCCTCGAAACATTCGTAGACGAAGCGTTTCCGCTTGTTGCTGTTAACTTGGAACAGTTTGCTTAATTCACCATTTTAGTGATGATAATACTGTGAGTGAGCGCTTCAATCCTGGAGATTTTCACCACATTTACCCGATTTTTTGCAACTAGCGTAATCACACCTCTGCCCAACTTATTACCCGAAAGCCGATACATTGCAACATTCAATAGCATAAATAATTTGACCAGAAATCTCATAGATTCGCTTTCTTTATTAAGTTGATTGTTGAGATGATGCCGATAAACCCAACGCCCAACATGCTATATACCGGATTTGGTATTAGATATTCCTTCTATATATGACGAGATATCTACGCGCCAATGATGATACGCCCCGTTGCGAGCATGGAGTGCTCTTATCACCTAATGGTGCGTCCGTTGTTGTTGGGAGTGAAGCCTGGTTTTCCTGGCTGAGTGAGCCAGCTCACACCAAATTTTACTTTGCTGATGCAGGTAATGGCTGTACATTGCGCCGTGAGACGCGCGGCGAGAACCAGTACTGGTACGCGTATGCTCGCCGTGGCGGGAAGCTCCGCAAAGCATACCTGGGTAGCGCACTTAACCTGAACCTGGAGCGATTATGTAGAGTAGCGCGGCAGCTAACCAGTGAGCCACAACCAGTATCCCCCACGCGCGCGGCTCCTCACTCCCGCCAAACCGCCCCAGACCTCCTCATTGTGAAGTTGCACGAGCCTATGCTTCCGGCTCGGTTCGTTGCGCGGCCCGGGCTTACTGCCCAGCTGAATGCGGCCCTGAACGTGCCGCTTGCGTTGCTGATTGCACCAGCAGGTTATGGTAAAAGCACGTTATTAGCCGAATGGTTGGCCCAGCTTCGCTCACAAAGTAGTACGAAAATCGCCTGGCTAGCGCTGGATGCCAACGATAATGATCCTGTGCGCTTCTGGCGGTATGTGCTAGCCGCGCTTGAGCGTATTCACCCCGGCCTGGCAACGGAGGCATTAGCTCTGTTGCAGGCTGGACAGCCCGCCGATGCGATGCTCATTAGCTTAATCAACTGGATCGCTGCTACACCAGCGGCAGCGATCGTGCTGGTGCTCGATGATTATCATATGATTGAGGCTCCGGGAATTCAGGCGAGCATGGCTACCCTACTAACATATAGCCCGCCAAACCTGCATGTCGTGCTAAGTACACGCACTTCTCCGAACCTACCGCTGGCCCGGCTGCGCGTGCAAAGCCAGCTAATTGAGCTGAAAACCGCCGATCTGCGCTTCAACCAGGCTGAAATAGCGCGTTTTCTGCGCGAAGTTATGCAGCTGCAGATACCGCCTGACGAGCTAGCGGCATTGGAGCGCTCGACGGAAGGCTGGGTCGCGGGCATTCAGCTGCTGGCTCTTGCGCAGATTCAGGGCGCTGATACGCTGCCGCGCTCTACGGCGCAGGGCTATTACCACCTTCGCGACTACCTGGCCGATGAGGTGTTTGCCCGGCTCGATCCCACGCTGCGCGCGTTCCTGCTAGATAGCTCAGTGGTTGATCGCTTCTGCGTATCGTTGTGCACAGCCCTGCACCCCGATGGCCCGCCTGCGCAGCAGATGCTCGACCAGATTGAGCGGGCGCACATGTTTTTAGTGCCACTCGATCCACAACGATCCTGGTTTCGCTACCATCATTTATTCAGCAAGTTTTTGCGCGAGCAACTGGCTCGCTACCCAGCCGAGCGTCTTGCTCGGCTTCACTCCCAGGCCGCTCGGTGGTTCGATGCGCACGGGCTAACGCGTGAAGCAATTACCCATGCCCTGGCGAGCGGCGACCACGCATATGCCGGGCAATTGATTGGTGGCGCTGCCGAACAGCAGGTTCGCCAGGGCGAAGTGCTGACCCTGCATGGCTGGCTTGAGGCGCTGCCGCGCGAGCAGGTGTGGAATAGTGCCGAGCTAAGTATTTGGTATACCTGGACGTTGACATTGACACGGCAATTTGCCGAGGCCGAGCCATGGCTGCGGCGCATCGAGCAGCTGAATGTAGCACCTGCAGCAGCGCCCGATCGCCCCGCACAGCTGGGACAAGTGGCGGTTGTACGGGCTACTATTGCAGCGGCCCAGGGCGATTTAGCGGCGACCATTCGCTACGCCGAAGTAGCGCTGACTACACTGCCGCCGCGTGAGCTGGTATTACGTTCGGTGGTTGCGCTCAACCTGGGGCTGGCCCAGGCCGCCGTGGGTAACCCGATAGAAGCATCTGCGACATTGACCGAGGCGCTTGAGTTGAGCTGTGAATGTGCCCACTACTTCACCTACGCAAGTGCAGCGTTCTATCTCGGGCGATTGTATTGCAACCAGGGGCGGCTACGTGCGGCGACATCACTTCTTCGCAGCGCCTATCGCCACTTAACGGCTCATGATCAGCTGCTAGCGCGGGAGCAGCTCAACATTGCGCTGGCCGAAATATTGTGTATGCAGCAGCAGTTCGATGCAGCCGAGCAATTGTTAGGTGTGGCCTTGCCCTTGCTAGAGCACAGCGGGTTCAACACGGTATATGCCTTGGGATGCCTGATGCAGGCACGCATCCACACAGCCCATGGAGCGATGGCGCAGGCGCACACATGCTTGGCCGCAGCCGAGGCGGCCGCCCCGCATCTGGCTGAACTAGCAACATGGCGCGTATATATCGAAAATAATGAGTATCCCTTTGCCCCAAGCGAGCCATTAACCTCGCGCGAACACGAAGTGCTTGCACTGATCGCCGAGGGGTTGAGTGATGCAGCAATTGCGCAGCAGCTTGGTATTGCGGTTGGTACTGCACGCTGGCATACAAAACGCATCCTTGCTAAACTCGGCGTCTCCAACCGCACACAGGCTGCGCTCGCCGCCCACGAACGACACACCGGCCAGAACCCCTAATATGCGAGGCGACAGGGTATGCCCTGCGCCATAGACTGAGCATGAAACCCACAGATTCCCCTCAATAGGTTGGCCCGCAGGCCAGGGTGTTGCGTCGGCCCACCAAACAGATAGGCACAGAGAGGGTGAACATTATTTGGAGGTTGTACCATGCTCGTTCGCAATCTGGCTGGCGTAAGTGCTTTCCTCGCGGCGCTTATGCTCGCAGGCTGTGCAAGCCTGGCCACTACGCCAACTGCTACACTCCCCACTAACGAGTCGCTCCCTCTAGCAGCTACCAGCGCTGTGCCCAACGCCACAGCCGGGATATTACCCCCACCTGCAGCCACCGCCGCGCCCGATCCAGCCGCCCGCCGCAGCGTACAGTTCTCCGCCGCCGATGGCACCGAGCTACACGGCCAACTTTTTGGGGCAGGCCCGGCAATAATTGTGCTCTCGAATATGGGCGATAACGACCCCGAACCATGGGAAACATTTGCGCCGCAACTGGCCGCGCGTGGGTATCGGGTGCTAACTTATTCCTACCGCTACCCCAAGAATGCAAGTAGATTCGATAATTTGCGCGCACGCCAGACGCTCGATGACCTGCGTGGTGCAATTGCGTTTGTGCACGCCGAAGGTGCCGAGCGAATAGGGCTGGTCGGCGCGAGCTTAGGTGGTATGGTTACGGCTAAGGCTGCCGCTGAAGCCAAAGCCGATGCAGTGATTGTGCTGGCTGCACCTGTCGATCTAACCGCGTTCGACTTTCGGGTTGAACTGGCCGAGCTAGCTGGTATTACTGCACCTAAGCTGTTTATCGGCGCAGAAGATGACCGCAACGTACCATTTACCCATACGCAGCGCATGTATGATCTATCGCCTGAGCCTAAGCAAATTCAGCGCTATAGCGGCAGCGAACATGGAGTGCAACTGCTCGCGGGAACGCAGGCGGCGGATCTAAGCCAGCGGCTCATCGACTTCTTAGTCGAACATGTGCCACCGTCACAGGCATCCCGCGCTACAGGTTCCGCAGCGTCGGGGCAAGATACAGTAGCACAGCAAGGCTGGCGCCGCGATCTCCAATTTCTCGCCGATCGCTTGCGTACACGCCACCCAAAACCATTTTATCGCACGAGTGAGGCGGCATTTGAGCAGGCCGTACAGCAACTTGATGCAGATATTCCTTCACTTACGCGCAACCAGATTATTGTTGGTTTTTTTCGTATTGCTGCAATGATCGATGGACACACTCAGATGTCGCTACTCCAAGGCGACCCCGGATTTCATGTATACCCGCTACGCCTCTATTGGTTTAGCGATGGGCTGTTTGTTACCGATGCCCAAGAACCTTACCGTGATGCAATTGGTGCCCGCGTAGTACAAATTGGTGCGCTGCCTACCGAGCAGGCCGCAACACAGCTCGATCAGCTTGCATCATACGATAATCTGGTGTCGCGGCGCTCGGTCGCCCCCGCGTTCTACTTGATGCCTGAGGTGCAGGTAGCCACCGGTGTTGCGCAACCCGATGAAGCAGGCTTTACCCTTGAGCAGGCCGATGGCAAGCGCATAACCATCCATCCCAATGCCATAACCATCGCCGATTATCTGGCCTGGACAAACCAGCATTTTGGTGGGTTACCTGCACGCCCCAAAATGCTGGCGCTTAGCCGCAAGGAAGAAGCCTTCTGGTTTACCACCATACAAGAAAACCAGGTGGTATATGCCCAATATAACCAAGTGCGCGCAAGCACACAGAGCGGCGAGACATTACAAACATTTGCGCAGCGCCTGGCCGATGTTCTCGATACACAGCCCGTGCGCCGTGTTGTTCTCGATATGCGGTTTAATGGTGGCGGCAATAACACCACTTACGGCCCGCTGCTAAACGTGCTGCGCACGCACGCATTATTCAAACAGCCC
>JAFEAS010000023.1:6285-10983 GCA_018266315.1 Chloroflexi bacterium SZAS-1
GTTGTGGAGCTTGAGCATAGCACAATGGCAGTGTTCGCTGGCGAGCCAACTGGTGGTAGACCAAACGTGTATGGCGACACACGCCCAAGTACATTACCCTATTCAAAGCTCGTCGTGTTCATCTCATCGCGTTACTGGCAGAAGAGCACGCCCGACGATACCCGCGATGCGCTGGAGCCACAGTTAGCAGTTGCCCTATCTTCTTCAGACTTCTTTGCTGGGCGTGATGCAGTGCTTGAGCAGGTATTAGCGCAGCCGTAAAAGGCATAACCAATGCGCAATCAACATGTTTTCGCTGCCGAAGCTTATAATTGCCCACCTGCGCATCTCAATTCCTCGGTTGTTCTCGTGCGGTGCCGGATATAGCCCGGTACTGTAGAAGAACAAAGGGTGCGGGGCGGGTTGGAGGCAATTCAGAGAGTTTTATCGAAGACTTTTACCGAGGTAGCGAAGGTTTTTACCCAGGTTGCGAAGACTTTTACCCAGGTTGCGAAGACTTTTACCCAGGTTGCGAAGACTTTTACCGAGGTTGCGAAGGCTTTTACCCAGGTTGAGAAGCAACCTAATCTAGATTGAAAGAGGACGTGCTTAGGCAATGTGACACCAGATTCGGTTGAATACTTGCATATCATGCGCAACGCATTACGCACTACAAAGCCAAATACTACATGCATAGTACGTAATACTATTAGCGAATTTGGTGTGATTGGTGTGAGAGGATCGTGGCCTACCCTGCCCCTAGCTGCGTGAGCGACTCCGGCACGTAGGCGTAGGGCAGTATTTCCCTGCATGACACGCGTTACACGGTGGACGTTTGTAGCCTGCAGTAGCGCAGTCATTGCCCCCGGCTAATAACTAAGCGCAATGCTACCCCTTAAAACACCCCCACCCCGCCGCCGCTAGCGACCTGCCATATGCCTGCTCGAACGTTCACCAGCCATGCTATACTTTGAGTAGTGGTGATGTGCTTCGTCGCGCGAAAGCTGCCCAACCGCTTCTTGCTCAACAGGCGTGCTTGTATCCACCATGATACCTATGCCCGATCGTGACACAATTGAAGCCCAGCTTCAGCTGCTAAAAACAAGCCGTCGCGTCCTTGCGTCTTTGCTTGAGCAAAAAGCTCGTGCTGGCAATATGTTTATTCCGCCGCAAATCCTCCTGGGTATCGAGGATGCGCGTGCCGATATTGCCCGCTGCAAAGCCTGGTTGCGCGAACAAGGCGAAATCGTTGAGGATGAGCCAAATGATATCGACCCTGGCGCAGCAGCCGTGCAGCAAAAATATATCGCCAGCCTGCGCGCGCGCTTCGCCGACCATACTAGCTTCATCAATAACCGCCTCGAAAGCTTCGTTGGGCGGGCAGCGGATCTCGACGCCATCCGCCAGCGTATCGCCGCGCTCTTGCCCACCGGTGGCTATGTCACCATCACCGGGCAGGCCGGCCAGGGCAAGAGTAGCATCATCGCAGCCTTGCTTGCCCAGCACGCACAGGCTGGCTCACTGGCCGCTTTCCTCGCCGCAGACGCCAATTACCCGATCGCGGCCGTCACCAAAGCGGCAGTCGAACCAATCGCGCATCACTTCATTCCCTTTAACCCTGGCCCCGATCACCAGGTTAGCCTGTTACGCAATGTGCTGGCCCGGCTAGCGCTGCACTATGCCTTGCCCGAGCTCTACGTCGCCAGCGATAGCCGCCCGGCGCTGAAGGATTATTTCGCTACCGCCCTTGCCGATATCGCAGCCCAGGGCGCGCAGGCAGTAATCTATCTCGATGGACTCGACCAGATCGAGGAAGACCTGAATGGCACGCGCGATCTGAGCTTTTTGCCCACCAATCCGCCGCCGGGGATCGTCTTCGTGCTGGGCACGCGCCCGAACGATACGCTCAAGCCGTTGACGCTGCTCAAGCCCCACAATGAATACCCGCTCACCGCGCTCAGTCGCCCCGACTTCGATGCAATTCTGCAACATCGCCAGGTGCATATTGCCCCCGCGCTTGCCGACCGGTTTTACCAGGTGATGGATGGCAATGCGCTGTTCCTCGATCTTGCCGCCCGCGAGATCGGTGCCGCAGGCGCGCTCCCACCGGAGCAGATCATCGCCCGTCTGGCCGACGACCCGGCCAACCTGTTTTCCTTTGCCATCGACCGACTCAAGCGCCCGCGAGAAAGCTGGTATGCAGTGATCAAGCCGACGCTGGGGCTGCTGCTGGCGGCGCGCGAGTCGCTCAGCCCGATGGCCTTGCGCATGCTGTTGCGCAGCGATGCCGACGCAGTGCGCGATGGCCTGCAGCGGCTCGGTGGGCTTGTCGCCCGCGATGAGCACGGCCGTGCCTACCTGTTCCACCTGAAGCTCCGTACCTTTCTGGGCGAGCGTTCCAGCCAGGATGAGACCCAGCCCAAACAAGCAGGATTTTTTGCCGAAGACGAAATTGCAGGCCATCACCAGACCCTTGCAAACTGGTGTGCGAGCGCTGGCGGCGGCATCACCACGATCTGGAATGCGCGCGGCGCTGATGCGGTGGAAGACGAGCGCCGCACCTATGCGCGCACCCACTACATCACCCATCTCGCCGCCGCTAGCGACTGGGATCAGCTCTGGGCGGTGATTGATGACGGTGCCTATGGCCACGCCAAACTGCGCCACGACCCTAGCACCCGTATCTATGTCGAAGATCTCGACCGTGCGCGCCGGGCAGTACTCCGCGCTGCCGAGCAATGTGCCGAGCCGCTCGTAATCACGCTTCCGCGCCTCTGGCGCTATAGCGTCCTTCGTGGTCACCTGGCGAGCCAGGTCAATAAATATCCTATCGCCCTATTCACTGCGCTTACGCGCGTAGGCCGCGCCCAGGAAGCAATTAGCTTGGCAGAACTGCTCTCTGACCCACAGCAAAAAGCCAAAACGCTCTGTCAAATAGGCTACACACTGAAGCTTATCGGCGCGAATGATGGCGATCTGGTGCTTACCCGCGCTGTTGCGGTTGCCGCTGCCGTTGAGAATCTGTGGACTCGTGCCAAAGCACAGTATGCAATCACAGCTGTTCAGGCCGGGGCAGGCGATTGGGCTTCCGCCCTCAATACAGCGCATGCAATTGAAGATAGTGATACGCGGGCCGAAGCGCTTACGGCAATTGCAGTGGCCCAGGCCAAGGCTGGGCACATTACCGAGGCGGTGGCGCTGTGTTCTGAAGCCGCAGCCATCGCCCACACAATTGAACCAATGCCTGCCCGTGCCGAAGCGCTCCGTGCAGTAGCTGCGGCACAAGCCCAGGCGGGTGCCTGCGATGCAGCCCTGGACACTACCCAGGCGATTGAGCCGTTGCACACCCACGCCGAAGCGCTTACGGCAATTGCAGTGGCCCAGGCCAAGGCCGGGCACATTACCGAAGCGATGGCGCTGTGTTCTGAAGCCAGGACTATTGCCCACAAGATTGAACGCACTGATGCGCGCTCCGAAACACTCAGCGCAGTGGCGGCGGCACTCGCGCAGGCAGGTGCTTGGCAAGAAGCCCTTGCGCTCACTCGCACGATCGTAAAAGGCGATACACGCGCACGCGCACAGCGCGCTGTTGCAACCGTCCAAGCGCAGGCGGGGGCATGGAATATCGCCCTGGCGACCGCACGCGCAATTGAAATTCCCGCCCAGCGCGCGCGAACGCTCAGCGTAATTGCGACTGCTCAAGCCCAAGCTGGGCAGAGTGCCGAAGCGATTGAGTGCTGGCATGAAGCGGCTGTTGCGGCCCGCACGATCGCAAAAAGCGAATCGCGTGCCCCAGCACTCAGCGAAGTTGCAACTGCCCAGGCGAAAGCCGGTGCATGGGATGAAGCCCTCGCCACTGCCCGCACGGTTGAGCTTCCTGCCCAACGCGCCCGAGCACTCAGCGCGGTCGCGGCTGCCCAGGCGAAGGCCGGGCATATTGCCACGGCGATGACGCTTTGCGATGAGGCAGCAGCTTCGGCCCGGGCAATCGCGCAAGACACTGTGCGCGCCGAGGCGCTGCGTGCAATAGCCGCCGCCCAGGCTGAAGCGAAAGCCTGGGAAGCAGCCCACGCCACGGCCCACACCATTATCAGCGATTACCCACGTGCCCAGGCGCTTAGTGCACTCGTAACGGCCCAGGCACAAGCTGGTATGTGGCAGGAAGCGCTAGCCACTGCGCACACGATTACCGATATAATCACGCACGCCCAGGCACTCAGCACGCTGGCGGTTATTCAGGCACAGGCCGGTATATGGCCCGATGCACTGGCGATTGCCCGCACGATTGCAAAAAGCGAAACCCGCGCCGAAGCACTGCGTGCGATTGCCGCCGCCCAGGCCAGGGCTGGTATGTGGAAAGATGCACTAGCTACCGCGCGTAGCATTGTCAATAGTGCCAATGTAGATACCCGCGCCGAGGCATTTCGTGCAATTGCAATTGCCCAGGCCGAGGCAGGCAGATGGCCCGATGCGCTGGCAACTGCGCGCGCGATTACGAATGGAGATACGCGCGCCGAAACCATTCGTGCAATTGCTGTTGCCCAGGCCAGGGCTAGTATGTGGAAAGACGCACTAGCTACCGCTCGCACCATTGCCGACATAACCAGCCGCGCACAGGCGCTGCGTGCAATTGCCGCCGCTCAAGGAAGGGCTGGCATCTGGCCCGATGCGCTGGCGACCGCGCGCTTAATCGCCAACCAGGACATACGCGCCGAGGCG
>JAFEAS010000023.1:11070-19298 GCA_018266315.1 Chloroflexi bacterium SZAS-1
GCGGGCGTGTGGCCCGATGCGCTGGCGACCACTGATGCGATTACATCACTGGCCCCGCGTATTGCTGCGCTCAGTACCGTGGTAATTGCACAAACCAATGCTGGACACATTGCAGCTGCGGCTACGCTCTGGGAGCAGATAACAGTCGCTGCTAGTGAGATTGAGGATATCGATACGCAGATACGAGTATTTAGCACCATAGCCGCGTCGCATACCGAGCTTGAGCGAACAGCTGAAGCCCTTACTTTTTGGGATAAAGCAGCGGTGAGTGCACGGGCAATTGAAGACTCAGGCAGCCGCGCCAAGGCGCTACGCACAGTTGCGACTGCCCAGGCGAAAGCCGGAGCGTGGAAGCATGCGCTTGCTACTGCGCGCGCGATTGAGGCCCCTACTCAGCGCGCTTCTGCCTTACGCATTATTGCCGAGAACCTCTTGCGCTATACCGAGGTAGAATACCTTGATCATCTTGTTCAGCATGCGTGGCGCGAAGCCACCACCTATGAAGAGATTTGGGCATTGCTACCATTAGCGACCCACTTCATTATTGCCGATTCAACGCTTTTACCCGCATTGCTCGATGGCGCGGAATGGGTTAATGCTTTTCTGAACTTCTCTGCATAGTTGGTTCGTTTTCCATACCACCCTGCATTCGCGGCCGCCTCATCGCTCAGTTGCACCGCTATATACCGTGCTACAATAGCCCGATAGCACGACTTAGCAGTGAATATTGGCAACCCATACGGCTGACCACACTGCCTGCAAGCACGCACAAACCCAAGTGTTATCTCGCCTGGCACCCATAGCATCAAACTGCCTATGAGCACATCAGTAGCCCCGCAGCTCGCACCGGCGCAGCGCCGCACGCTCGGCGCAATAGTGATCGTTGGCGTACTCGTGCTGACCGCACTAGCAGTGCTTGGCATCATCGTCGAGCGGCAGGCGCGCACACCGCTAGTCACAGTTGGGCAGGCCGCGCCAGAATGGCAGCTACCACTAGCCAGCGGCGGTACCACCACCCTGTCAGCACAACGTGGCAAAATAGTGGTGCTGGCCTTCGTACCAGCAATGAATTGTGCTAGCTGCCGCCAGCAGCTCACCACCCTGCAAGCCGCGCTGCCCGAACTGACGATGCGGGGCGCGGTGGTATTCGCCATCTCAACCGATCTCTCGTCGGTGCAGCGCGCATTCGCGCGCCAGCTGGGCCTGAGCTTTGGCCTGCTTTCAGAAGCGCCAATCGCAGGCTTTCACCCGGTTGCCTCGGCCTACGGACTCTATCACCGCGCCGACGGCAACAATGGCCCGGTCACCACCAACGCGATTGTTATTATCGATGGTGTAGGTACAGTACGTGCGGTAGCGTTGCAGCCCAACGCGCCGATCGAGCGCGAGCGCATTCTAGCGCTTGCAGGCATGGCACAACCATGAAGCGCCAACTTCAGCTCGCCTTCCTGTTTATGCCAACGCTAGCGCTCACGCCACTGCTGGGGCTAGAATTCTATTTCAACGGCACACAGCATTTTGCGCTGCACACGTTGATGGGGTGGGATGTCGCCCTGCTTGGGCTGCTAGTCGCCAGCTTCTTTGGCTTCGCGGCCTCGCCGTGGGATGGCGTGCCGCCGCTGGTGCTGGCGCTGTGGGCGAACATGCCCGACCTGCTGTACCTTCAGGGTTACTATCACCGCGACTGGATGGATATCTATCTGTTCCATGTGGCAATTGATGAAATACTGTTTCTGGCACTGCCTGTGCTGTTCGTGCTGTGGGTTGTGCTGCTGCTCAGCTATTTACGCTTTCGGCTGCCAAGCGTTGCCCCTGCCGCCGACTGATACTATAGCCATTTACAGTCAGCAGGAACTAGTCAAAACCATCATCAGGCAGGTTATCAAGATCGTGAGGGGTATCGGTGGGGTTATAGCGCGGTGGAGTGGCTGGTTTGGTAATTGGTCGGCTCCACCGATAGCGCCGGATGATGTCGTCGGGAATATCTTCGCCAAACAGGTGCAGCGTGTTGCGTGCCCACTCGGGCAGCTCGCCTGGCAATCCGTCATCGCAATCCAAGAAGCTCCAATCCACGAGCGTGGAAGTGGGGGCCAAAGTGGGCAACATTTCTGGTAGCGCTGCCGTTACTATCTGCGCCACCTCCGGCGCGAGCACAGGCTGCCCCATCCCGGCGCGCCCGGCCTGCCTAACGGCCGCACGTACACGCAGATCGCTCACTATCTGTTCATCGCCCGGTGCATTCGGGTCGATAAGCGCCATCATGCGGCGGTAGCGGGTACCATCGCCAGCCGGAGGTAGCCAGGGCAGGCGGTGCGCATTATCGCGCCACCAGCGCACTTCGGCCAGCAGCCGGTAAACAGCGGGCGTACCAAAACGGCGGCACAATTCACCTAGCACTTCAGCCGCATCAGCGAAAAAGCCCAGGTCAGCGTACAGCCGCCCGACCCAGAGCAATGCGCGCTGTGGCTCGGCAGTGCGCCGCAACGCCGCAACAAATATCGGCCACGCCATGTCGGTGCATGTTTCATCGCCCAGGCAATACGCTTCGAGCAACAAGTCGCGCCCGTGCTTGAGCATTGCGGTAACATCATCGGGTGCGAAGGTAGCAAGCTCGGTGCCTGGTGCATCGCTGGTATCGTGCCAGCCTTCCCACCGGCTAATAAATCGCAGCGAGAGTGCTAGCCTGCGGCGCTGCTGCCAGGGCCGGTCATCCCATTCATCGATCTGTTGTTGAAGAGCGTTGCGCGTATCGTAAATCAGCCAGGGATCGCAAAATAGCTCGTACACCAGCGCGCTGGCTTCGTCGTGCTCGGGAAACTGCGCCAGTATATCGAAGCAGAGCGCGGCAGCATCGGGCTGGCCGCAGTACCATTGCCCTTGCGCGCGGGCATAGGTTAGCATTAGTTGAATGTAAGCCGGGTACGTAGGCACATAATCACCTTTCTCACCATGAAGCTGCGTTGTTACTATTATCCTAGCGCAGCCGCACCCGTGGCGCAAACCAAAAAGCAGTACTTTTGGGCACATTTGGGATAACAGTTCTGTGATATGAAGCACCGGCGGCCAAGCGAAACTACTCAGGCTCGTGTTTACCCGGGCTGCGGGTAGGTAGATCGGGATTGAGTGCCTGAAGGTAGCGCATCTGGCGCTGTGATTGATCGCGGCGGTCGGTGAGCGGTGAAAACGCACTGAGCGCATCATCGAGGGTTGGATATATTTCGAGAAAGCGGGTAAATTGCACGCGCTCAAGTGTTTTTAGCACCTGCGGCTGCGGGCTAAGCAGTTTAAGATTCGGCTGTATAGCTTCAGGAACCTGTTCAGCAGCAGTATGCAGCGCACTCCACCCTGTTTCCGGGTCAGGCGGTGCTTCGCCGCGCAACAACATCGCCACATAGTGTAAAGCCATCAATCCGGCGCTACTGATATAGGTCAGCGCGCTCAGGTCGAGCACCATCTGGCGCACGCCTTCGCTAAACACCTGGTTCGCCTTATTGATGACATCGAGGTAACTAGTAGCATCGAGCTTACCGCTCAGACGCAGCACCGTGGTAATTGTACGCCCCTGGTAGGTGGTGACGTGTAGCTCCATACCCACCTCCGCATCAATCTGCATCAATCTGCTGTAGGATTGGAATATGGAGATTGTAGCAGATCGGCCCTAGAGATATTGCGAAGGTGTTTACATGAGTAGTGTGGAATATGTCACAGCACCACCTGCGCCCACTTGCTCATACACACGCAGTTCAACATGGTGGGCAACTAAGTCGTCGAGCATATAGCTTAGCACACGTTCAATCAACAACCCTTGCTCATCGAGTGCGTGGCTAGCGATATCGGCCACATAAGCGCCACTAACCGACCGATAGAGTGCCACATCGCCAGCTACCATGGGTTCGGTTGCTTCGCAGGGCATGCGTTACCTCATTCTGTATGCTACTGATGCGTGCGCGAGATACGGCATCAGCATAGCATGCCCCTGCGCAAATGTCGGCAGCCAAAAGGTGTAGGGTAGGGTGTAGTTTCGCGATGCCAGTGGGTCATTTACCGCGCTTGGTTGGCAACCCTTTGCGCGCCCATGCGCCCATACCGCCGCGCATGTTGAGCACATTGGTAAAACCCGCGCGTTTCAGCAGCGATTGCCCTACACCGCTACGGCTCCCAGAAAGGCACACTACTACAATCGGACGATCCTGCGGCAAGCTACTGGCGCGCTGCGCAAGCTGACCAAGCGGGATAAGCTTGCTACCAGCAATATGGCCCTCGGCATACTCCGCTGGTTCGCGCACATCGAGAATGAAGAGCCGTTCGCCTTCTGCCTGTCGGCGCTGCACATCTTCGGGTGTAATCACTGATTCATCATTACCGCGCTTAAAGAAACCGAACACAATCCCTCCTTCATGTACGCAGATATTGCGATTGTTTTCAGGCCAATTGCCCACGTAACCCACCACCACTAGCGCATACACTGCACTATGGTATCTGATGCTATTCGCCCACGCGAGGTTACATGCCTGCTGCGCTCAACAAAAAAACGTGGCGTGGGAGATTGCATCCCCCACGCCACACGCAAGCCACCGCAAAGCTATACATGCCCATGCTTGCGAGTATATAAAAAATATTTCTCGAATGCCAGCTTAGCCCAGTGCGCCTGCGGCCCAGGAATAATGAACTCCAAATGCCGGGAGCCGATCATATGATCGCCCAAAATCAGCATTCCCATGTTACCCGTATCCATAATGCAGTAAGCATGAATCATCGAAAATGGCATAGTCTTCCGCTCGCCGCCCTTAATATCGGCCGCAATGTTCGCTGCCGCCGTCTTCGCCATCACCTCCGAAGGGTAGCCCGTTTTTGGCACACCACAAGGCACTGCAGTCTCGCCGACTGGCGGCACATGCACCGCTACGCCCGCAGCATACACCTCGGGGTACTGCTTGTGGCGATACCCATCGTCAGTTTCGATAAAGCCATTTGCATTGCCCAAACCCGGCGTATTACGGATCGCGTCGATGCCGAGGAAGCGCGGAATGATCATGGTAAAGCGCGAAGGTAGCACCTCGCCGCTGCCAAGCACGACACTCTCGGGCCGTACTTCCTGAACGGTTGCGTCAGTACGCCAGGTAATCCCTTGCATCCCGAAGAACGTTTCAGAGAGGCTTTTCGCATTGCCAAGCCCACCAATGCCAAAATGCCCCAGGAATGGCTCGGCAGTGACATACGTAAGTGGTGCCTTATCGAGCAGGTGGTGTTTCTTCAGCTGGTAACGCAGGTTGAACAGAAACTCGTAGGCCGCGCCGAAGCAGGCTGCGCCTTGCGCCGCGCCGATCACAATCGGGCCGGGGTTCTGCAAAAAGCGCTCCCAGGCATGGCGTGTCTCTTCAGCATGCTCCAGGTTGCAGATCGACCAGGAGTTTTGCTTTGGCCCCAGGCCAGGCACACTGGCAAAGTCAACCTTTGGCCCGGTGGCGATTAATAGGTAATCGTAGGGAATATCCGTGCCGTTAGCCTTCACAAGGCGCTGCTCAAGGTCAAACCCAGTAACCTGGGCCTCGACAAAGTGAATATGGTGCTCGGCATAGACCGGGCGTACATCGAAGGAAATATCCTTCTTCTCGCGCAAGCCGAAGGGGTACCAGATCAGCGAGGGGATGAACACAAAATCGTGCGTATTAGCCACAACCGTAATATCATGCTCATCACCGAGTAGCTCATGTAGCTCTAGCGCCCCGGTGTAGCCCGCGAAACTCGTCCCCACTATCACAATCCGTTTGCGTGCCATATCATCCTCCCTGATGATTAGTGGGCAATGCGACATTGCACCGCCCTGATTGTATATACCCCCCTGGTGTATCCCCGTGCAAATACTATATCCACATCCCCTCCGAGTAGTAGGAAAGGAATCTATATATTTGGTAAAGAATTACTTACCATCCTGTGCTTTGCGTTATTCGACATGCCTGCTGTTCGTGAGTACAATATGCTGGAAGTCGCTTATCCCGCTCAGCTGGCTTGTGCGCAGTTAAGCTTCCCAATCTATACCTCATTCTTCTCGGGAAGAAATCAATAAGACTAGGACTTACGCACTTGCGTTATTGCGCATACCAACGCTGTGCTTTTCGCCTGCGGCAGCACGGTAGAACCAATCATGTAAGTCCTAAAGATTTTCGCTTACTCGCACGAACGGCGCAGTGGGCGTTTGTAGCGTGCCGCGCTGCCGCAGGCAATAGGTCTCAAACGCGGGCGACCGCGTAACTCGTGCTACTCTTAGTATTCATTTGCGCTCGGCACACAAGCAGCAAGCGAAAGCCCGAATAAATCTGAAAGCGAGTATCGTCATGGCTTCGCTGTCCTGGCCTGAGGCAACGCTGTTGATCGTTGCGGGGGCAGCCTTCGTGCTTATTCTCTCCAACCGCATTCGCCCCGATATTGTGGCCGTGCTGGTGCTGCTAAGCTTAGGCATCACCGGTATTCTTACGCCCGAGCAGGCACTGGCAGGCTTTAGTAAACCCGCAGTTATTACAATCGTTGGTCTGTTCGTCATCACCGCAGCGCTGGAACGCACCGGAGTGGTGCAGCGCATTGCCACCGCACTGGCCTACCTTAGTGGCACCAGCGAAGCGCGCATGCTCCTGGTATTCATGGGTGCAAGCGCGGCACTTTCGTTAGTGATGAACAATATTGCGGCGGGCGCCGTGCTATTACCAGCGGCGGTGAGTGTTGCACGGCAAGCAGGAGTGCGCGAGTCGCGCGTGCTGATGCCGCTAGCGTTTGGCACATTGTTAGGCGGTATGGCGACGCTCTTCACAACCGCCAATATTATTATTAGCGGTAGCCTTCAGGCACAGGGCCAGCCTGGATTAACTATGCTAGATTTCCTGCCTTCGGGCGGGATGATGGTGCTGGCTGGGGTTGCCTATATGCTACTGGCCGGGCGCTACCTGTTGCCAAAACGCGAGTCGGTTGGGCGTACCGCCCTGGCGCGCCCCGACCTTTCGCAAACCTACCAGCTTGCCGAGCGCATGTGGGAGCTTCGCGTGCAAGCCGACTCGCCGCTGGCAAACCGCCCCCTTTCCGATAGCATTTTTGGCTCGCAGCTTGGTCTTGCAGTGGTTGGCATTTGGCATGGGCGCGAGGCTAAAATTCCACCAGCCCCCAGCGATATGATTATGCCCGATGATATGTTGCTCGTGCTGGGCCGCGAAGAGCGTGTGCGCCAGCTCGAAGCCCAGCATGTTGCAATTGGTCGCTTCGGCTACCACCGCAATGCCTCGTCGAGCCTAGCGGTACACCTTACCGAGGTAGTAATTGGCCCGCGCTCATCAGCGATTGGGCAAACCCTGAAAGATCTTCGTTTCCGTACCAAATTTGGACTGACAACGGTGGCGCTCTGGCGCGCTGGCCGCAGCTACCGCACCGACGTTGGCGATTTCAAGCTTCAGGCAGGCGACGCGCTGCTGATGGTTGGCGCACCTGGGCGCATCCAGCTGCTGGCCGAGGAGCCGGGGTATATTGTGCTCGGCGGCGCGGAACCAGCCGGGCAGCCATTTGCGCGTGCGGCACGCTGGGCGGTGCTCATCACAGCGCTGGCATTGTTGGTAGCCGCGCTCGGGCTGGTATCGACTGCCGAGGCGATGCTGGCGGGCGCAGTAGGGCTGGTGTTGGCAGGCTGCCTGAGTATGGAAGAAGCCTACCGCGCAATTGAATGGCGCGTGGTAGTGCTCATCGCTGGCATGCTGCCGATCGGCACGGCATTGGTATCAACTGGCTTAGCCGGGCAAATCGGGCAAATCTTCACTGCTACCCTCGCCGGGGCCGGGCCTTTAGCGGTAGTAGCCGGGCTGTATGGCTTTACGGTGTTGCTCGCACAGCTGGTAGGCGGACAAGTTGCGGCGCTGATCATCGGGCCGATTGCAGTAAGCGCCGCCGTGCAGCTTGGCATTAACCCCAGCGCGGTGGGCGTGGCGGTGTCGATGGCCTGCTCGGCGGCTTTTCTTACACCAATCGCCCACCCGGTGAATGTGTTGATGATGGGGCCAGGCAGCTACACATTCGGCGATTTCTTCCGCGTGGGAAGTGGCTTAGTAGCCGTGTGTTTTGTGACGCTCCTCGTCGTTATGCGGCTCTTCTGGCATATCTAAATAGCTAGCGCCATCCAAACATTCTCCCTGGCGAATACAGGAAGCACGCTGCTTATTCGCCGATTACCTGGATATCAATTATTATAGGGC
>JAFEAS010000023.1:19318-22640 GCA_018266315.1 Chloroflexi bacterium SZAS-1
GTTCGCACTAACCTGTTCAATTTCTTTAACAATATCCTCTTCGCCATTGGTATTGCGCTGATCGCGCTTGGGCAGTATAACGACGCATTAGTATTAGCTCGTATATAAAGGTGTATTCGATGTTGTACAAGATTCGCGGCCTTGCTACTCGCCTCCTGACTTCACTTGCCACACTGCTTATTGTAGGCTGTAGCCTGCCAATTGGCGGCATGGGCATGGGCCAGACCTTCACCGCCACTCCCGCATTCAAAGACGTTGCCTACGCTACGGTATCAAGCACCCAGAAGCTCGACATTTATGTTCCATCGGGGAATGGCCCCTTCCCGGTTGTGCTTAATTTTCATGCGGGCGGTTTCAAATTAGGCGACAAGACAAACATTCCAGGCAAGGTCGGCACTGCCCTGCTCAACGCGGGGTATGCAGTAGTAGGGGTTAACTACCGCTTATCGGGCGAAGCTACCTTTCCTGCGGCAGTGCTCGATGCCCGTGCTGCTGTACGTTTCTTGCGCGCAAATGCGGCCACCTACCGCCTCGATCCCGATCGCATTGCAGTGTTTGGTCAGTCGGCGGGCGGAAATATCGCGGCAATGCTTGGAACGGCGGCTGAGAGCACCGCGTTCGATGACGCCAGCCTGGGCAACGTCGGTGCTTCAAACGCAGTCAAAGCGGTGGTCGATTGGTATGGGCCAACCGACTTTGGAGTACTAGATGAGCAGGCCAAGGCACAGGGCTGTTCTAGCAGCGACCAGACTCACGGCAGCGCCAGCTCATTCGAGTCGGCCTACCTGGGTACGGCGGTTGCCTCTGCACCCGATTTAGTCGCTAAGGCTAACCCAATTACCTATATCGATGCGAACGATCCGCCCTTCCTCATACAAAAGGGCGACCAGGATTGCACCGTGGCAATTGCAAATACCAAGATGCTGGCCGATGCTTTACAGGCTGCCGGGGTAACAGTCCAGTACGATCTACTGGCAGGCGCAGGCCACGGCGATACGGGGAGCACCCTGATGTTTGAAGGCGATACCAATGTACAAAAGGTCGTCGCCTTTCTCGATGCTCATGTCAAATAAACGAAACTGGTACGCTCGCAACTATAGTTCTGCGCATGATGGTAGCACGCCCCAGACCTACACCTTCGCTGTGCGCCGCACCGCATGACTGCTCCAAACGAACAGGCAGGGGCCAGCTGGCCCTGCCTGTTCGTACCGCTAGGCGCGTACTTTATCGCCCTGCGATTGGGGCATACACCTTCGATATGGTGAGATTCGTATCGACTGTAAATGAAAGGCTTTGCTGCGCACTGGTATTGCCAGCAGCATCGACCGCCCGGTAGCGTAAGGTATAGCTTCCATTCACCAAGCGCCCGGTGTCAATTAGGTCGCCCGCTGTGTCTTGCCAGGTTATGCCATCCCAGCTCCAGTGAATGTGATCAACCCCGCGCCCGCCCATGTCGTCGGCGGCAAGGTAGATATGTGGGTTATCGGTAAACGTTGCACCGAAGCGAACGGCATTGCCGCCAAGCGCATCGGGCAGCACGCTAAACTCGCTCGCACCTGGTAGTTGCACATCGTAGCCTGTAGAGGCATCGCCGCTGCGCTCGAAGTATTTGAACGCTAGCACATGTACTCCTGCCTCCAGCCAGATCGTGCTCTCTACCGATGTATCAGCGTGCAAGCCGTTGTTCACCACTACCGCCGTGCCATCCACCCACAGCCACGAGCCATCATCGCTGCTAGTGCGGAAGGTATAGGTACCGCTACTTGGCGCATAAAAGCTGCGGGTTTGCTCAATCAAAAAGCCATCGTTCAGGCCAAACGGCCCGCTCTCGCCCCAATCGATCCAGCTGCCATTCCACGCAAAGCTGCCAACATAGGCACCACGCACAATCGAAAGTGGGTTGCGCGTGCGCGCCAGAAAGTTATCGGGAATATTCCCAAGCTGGTAAACCTGTGCTTGCGGCTGCAAGCTAGCATCGTAGCGCGCAACAACCGGGGCGATCTGCTCGCCTACAACTGTAATATTTGTTGGTGCCACTGCCTGCGCAAAGTACTGAACATTTTCCTGCACCACACCGGCGCGCAATGTGTAGCTCCCCGCATCACGAAAACGCACATAGCCCACAATCGTCTGTTCCTGGCCCGGCGCGAGGTCGCTGTTCAGGCCCCAGCGCCAGGGGTAATCGCTGGTGGGGCCGGTGCAGCTATTCAATGCACGTGTGTCCCAGCCGTACCAGCCCAGCACAATCCGAAAGCGATCATCTTCTTTGGGGAAGACCGGGTAGCTGCCCACACTATTCCCCGCGAAGCACTCATCCTGATCGTACACATAGCCATTGTTCAAGTCGTTCAGCCCACCACCAGCGGTCAAATCCACGCGCGGATCCTGGCCGCGCAAGGTAGTTGTGCCGCTGTTGCGCACGGTGAAGGTTACTTTCACCAGCTCGCCACTTGCCAGGCGCGTGCGCTCGTACACGACGTTAGTGAGCTGCACGCTGGTAGTCGAGGTGTCAGGCACCCACTTCACTGCATCGAAGAAGAGTATGCGCGCGGACATAATTGGTTCGCCGGTGGTATCGTATAGCTCAACCGCACCATCGGTGCCCGCGTCGAACTGGTATGCGCCAATATCAACCCAGGTTGTGGATGTATTCTGATCAACGGTACGGGTTGTATCGCCTTCCGCCGAGTGAATGCGGTATGCCGCAGAAGTACTAGCGTATGGCGCATTACCCAGCCCACAGCCTTGCGGCACATGCACAAATACGCGGTAGCGCCCGGCTACTGGCAATGTTGGCCGCCAGGTAGCGCTATTCTCGCTAGCGCCATCGGTGGCATATGTCCAGTAGGTATGGCTATCGTAGCCGCAGGCGGCCTCGTGCCAGGTGCTGGGGCTGCGCTGGAAGCCGTTGGTGAGATCATCGACCAGAGGATCGCCACTAACCGTGCTCTCGTCGTTGATCATGCGCTTAACGCGCTCGCGAATGCCCGGCAGGTAGGCGATCGTCTGGTCGCCGGGGCAGGTGGTGTGGGTCGGCGTTACCTGGCGATGGCCGGCGATATTCAGCACAACCGCACCCGGATTATATGGCCGACAATAGCTCGAAATATCGCAGCCATAGTAATACGATTTGCCCAGCGGGTCGATATTCTTCTGGTCGCTCTTCCAGGCGAGCAGCCGCACCAGCGCATCTTGCGCGGCCTGGGTTGGCGGCACGGCTGAATAGGTGCCAATCAGCACCACGCCCATTGAGCCAAAGTTCGCCGTATCGTGGAAGGCGACGCTATCATCACCGCCCGCGCGTCCTTCGTAGATCACGCCA
>JAFEAS010000240.1 GCA_018266315.1 Chloroflexi bacterium SZAS-1
GCCCGAAAACTCGTGCGGGTAGCGGTTAATGAAGTACGGGTTCAGGCCCACCAGTTGCAAAAGCTCTTGCACGCGTTCGCGCACTTCCTTACCCTGGCGCAAATTATGCACCCGGATTGGTTCGCCAACAATATCGCCCACCGTCATACGTGGGTTCAGCGAGGCATACGGATCCTGGAAGATCATTTGCACCTTGCGGCGCATACGGCGTAGCTCCTCGCCTTTGAGCTTCACCAGATCCTGGCCCTGGAATATCACTTCGCCGCTGGTTGGCCGGTATAGCTGCAAAATAGCACGGCCTGTGGTCGACTTCCCACAGCCTGACTCGCCCACTAAGCCAAGCGTTTCACCTTTTTTAATTGAGAAGTTGACCCCATCAACGGCCTTCACCGCGCCAACCTGCCGTTGAAAGATAATGCCTTTTGTTACTGGAAAGTGCATTTGCAGGTTGCGCACTTGAATGAGATCGGTGTCGGTCCCATTTCCTTGTGTTGTCATAACCTATTCCTCACGATGCCTAAAGCACGCTATGTGGGCAAAGCGAATAATCATCAGCGTATCGGTGATACATCTACTACTGCGATCCTCGTTACGCGAGGGCATTGGCAGGCTCCTTGGTAGGAACCGGTGTTTCCAGCGTAATATCGAACAGGCAAGCTGCACGATGATCGGCACCTACTGGCCGTAGTGGTGGAACGGTTTGATCGCACTTACCAGCCACAAAATAATCACAGCGTGGGCTGAATGGGCAAATGGCTGGCAGGTTGATCAGATCCGGTGGCAACCCCCGAATGGGCGTAAGTGTGCGCCCATCCGCGTCGTCAAGCCGGGGAATTGAGCGAAGCAAACCAATGGTGTAGGGCATGCGGGGATTAGAAAAAATCTCGCCTGTCGGGCCTTCTTCTACAATTCGGCCAGCATACATCACGGCTACCCGGTCGGCCATGCCCGCCACCACACCCAGGTCGTGCGTGATGATGATCACGGCCGTGCCAGTTTCGTTCTTAAGCCGGTTAATCAGCTCAAGAATCTGAGCCTGAATAGTGACATCAAGCGCAGTAGTTGGCTCGTCGGCAATGAGCAGCTCGGGGTTGCACGATAGGCCCATAGCAATCATTACGCGCTGGCGCATACCGCCCGAAAACTGGTGCGGGTAATCGTCGAGGCGGCGCGCGCCGCTTGGGATACCCACCATATTCAGCAGTTCAACCGCGCGCTTACGCGCCTCAGCGCCGGTGAGCTTCATATGCAGCTCAAGCGACTCGGTGATCTGCCGACCGATTGTGAGCACCGGATTGAGCGACGTCATCGGATCCTGGAAGATCATCGAGATGCGATTACCGCGAACATGGCGCATCTCTTCTTCAGAATAATCGAGCAGGTTCTCGCCATCAAAAACGATCGAGCCACCAGCGATCTTGCCCGGAGGAGTAGGAATGAGCCGCATCAGCGTAAGCGATGTAACGCTCTTACCCGAGCCGCTCTCGCCCACGATGCCTAGCGTTTCGCCGCGTTCGAGGTGGAATGAAACATCATTCACAGCGGTAACCACGCCGTCTTGTGTCTTAAACTGAACCTTCAGGTTACGAACCTCGAGTAGTGGTGGCATACGTGCATCCTTCGCATAGGGCAGGCTACTTGCAACAGATCTAAGCGTATGTACCTGCTAGCAGGCACATAATACGTGCATTTAGTTGGCTTCGCGCGGGTCAAGCGCATCGCGCAGGCCATCGCCAATAAATGTGAAGGCCAGCGTAATCGAGGCAATCGAAATTGCGGGGGCAATCATCAGCCAGGGTTGCGCCGTGATAGCGGCTTTACCATCAAGGATCATATTACCCCAGCTTACCGGAAAGAGTGCATTACGATCAGTGGCTGGGCGTAGGCCAATACCGAGATACGAAAGCACCGCCTCGGCAATAATTGCGCCAGGCACAATAAATGCGCCAGAAATAATGATCGGGCCGAGCGAGTTAGGCAGCAAGTGCTTGAACAGAATATTATGCTGACGCACACCGATGGCCCGCGCAGCCTCAATAAATTCCTTTTCCTTCAACGAGAGTACCTGCCCACGCACGAGGCGCGCTACGCCAACCCAACCCACCAGCGACAAGGCCCCGAAGAGAATAACAAAGCCATTCCAAAACTTGCCGATCGGTGTATCCTTCAGCGCGGTCATCACAATAATGAAGAACAAGAACGCCGGGAAGGAATAGACGATCTCGGCGAAACGCATCAAAAAGGCATCGACGGCACCGCCAAAAAAGCCGGAAACCAGGCCGATGACCGTGCCCAGGAACAAGGTAAATACCATTGGCACGAAACCAACCACCAGCGATGTACGTGTGCCGTACACCAATCGGCTCCACACATCACGACCGATCGCATCGGTGCCGAGTGGGAAAGCCCAGCTGCCTGAGGCTTCAGGGCGATTTGGCACTGTAATCCAGGCGGCCTGGCGGTAGCTATTATTTTGAAAAATATCGAGTGGGTTATGCAATGCCAGTAGTGGTGCAATAATAGCTACCACTATCAGGAAGCTGATATACAGCAGCGCCGCCACCGCAGCTTTGTTCCGCAGCAAACGGCGACGCGCATCACTCCACAGGCTACGCGGCGCGCGCTGCGCAAACGCCTGCTCAACTGAATCGGAGACACTGTTTGTATTTGTCAGGGTTGTCGCCATGATGCACCTCATGTAGCTATTACAAGTTTTGAGCACCGGCTCATGGTGCATGGCACCATGTTGAGCTTGCAAACGAACGCTGCCTACTCAACACTCCATGCTAGCCCTGGCTGCGAATACGCGGATCGAGCAGGCCATAGCTCAGGTCTACCAGAATATTCGCCATCACCACTAGGGTGGCATAAATAAGGGTCGACCCCATAATCATTGAGTAATCGCGCTGGAAGATTGCATCGACAAAAAATTTGCCAACGCCTGGGATACTGAAGATCGACTCGGTAATGACCGCACCTGTAATAAGATCAACGAGAGCCGGGCCAAGTACAGTAACCACTGGGATCATAGCGTTGCGCAAAATATGCCGCACGATCACCATGCGCTCGCTCAGTCCCTTGGCGCGTGCAGTACGAATATAATCCTGCCGTTTTACCTCAAGCACCGTACTGCGGGTAATACGCGTAATGAATGACATCGTCGAAAGCCCCAACACGAGACTAGGAGCAAGATAAGGTCGCCAGGTATTCCAATCGTTATTCGTAATCGAGATCCATTTCAATGTGGTGCCAAAGAAAATAATCACCAGTAGGCCAATAACAAAGGTCGGCACCGACACGCCGATCGTTGCGAAAAACAAGCTAATATAGTCAACGATCGAGTTCTGGCGCAGGGCTGCTATAACCCCAAGCGGGATGCCCGTAATTACAGCGAATATCATAGCTAGCAGGCCAAGCCGCATCGAATAAGGCCACTGTTTAAAAATAATATCTTGCACGTTCTTGCCGCGTTGCCGATACGACGGCCCGAGATCGCCACGCATGGCATTAAACACATAATTAAAGAATTGGCTATCCAAATAGGCGCGACCAAGGGTTAATGGGTTACGTTCGCCAGAAGCCCAGAGCCTTGACGCTGCTGCAGGGTTGATATACTGTGGTTTATCAAGTCCAAAGCGCCGATTGAGTGAGGCAAGTGTCGCGCCATCAACTTGCTTTTTATTATTATCTTTGTCGAAGGGGCCACCCGGGGCCTGGTGCATTAAAAAGAATGATACCAGCGCCACGAAAAACAACACTGGTATGGCCCATAGTAGCCGACGGATAATAAACTGCAGCATAGCATCATTCCTCTTCAAGCCGACCAGCACGAACTTGCAGTGTGCAGGGCGGCGGCGATACAACGATGGTGGCACTTTGTGCGTGCCACCATCGTTGTATTAGTCAGCTTACTGTCCCAGGGTCACATTCATCAAACCGGTGATCAGGCCCGGCTCATCCGAGTCCTGCGGCGTGAAGTCAAGCCCCTTCACCCATGGCTTGATCAGGAACTGGTTCTTGCTGTTGCCGTAGATGATCATTGGCAGACCACCAATAATCTTCACCTGCGCCTGCTGGTACAGGTCAGCACGCTTGACGGGGTCAAGCTCAACATCAGCAGCGTCCATCAGCTTATCAGCCTCGGGATCCTTGTAGCTGATGTTCTTAGCGAACTCAGTACGTGAATGCCAGAAGATGCTGAGCCAGTCCTGCTGATCTGGGTAGTCGGCGCACCAGCCACCACGCACCAGCTGCGGGAAGGTCTTGGGGTCTTTGCGCATCGCGGTGAGCGTGGTGCTCTCAACCGGGTCGAGCGTTAGATCGATACCCAGGTTGTTCTTGTACATTTGCACCAGGTACTCAGCGCGCTGCTGGTTGGCCGGGTTGTTGCTGGAATAGGTCAGCTTAATTTCAGGCAGGCCCTTGCCATCGGGGTAACCAGCGTCGGTAAGCGCTTGCTTGGCCTTGGCCAGGTCGAGATCGAAGCGCGTCTCGTTCGCATCGTACCCAGGGTAACCTGGCGGAATCCAGGTCAGGGTCTTGACATTGGTGTTCTTCAGTGCGTCGCGGATGAATGCTTCGCGGTCGAAGGCATACGCAAAGGCCTCGCGCACCTTGGCATTATCGAACGGCGGGCGGAGCAGGTTGAATTCCCAGCCCAGAGTACAGGCGCCAGCGTAGCTCTTGAACTCTTTACCCAACACTGCATCAGCTTGAATTGTCGGCACGTCGTTTGCATCGGGGGTCATCACATCGACTTCGCCATTCTTGTAGGCCTGCAGGGCCACGGCCAGATCCTCGATATACTGGTAGCGCACACCGGCGATCTTCGGTTTGCCGCCCCAGTAGTTTTCGTTGGCCTTAAACTCCATCAGGTTCGTGGCTTTGTCGATCTTGGTAATCTGGAATGGGCCATTGCCAATCTGCTTGGTCGCATCTTCCCACCAAGTCTCGCTTGACTCAAACGAAGCTTTCTTCGTGGGATAGGCAACCCAGATACCGGCGATTGTCGGGAAATACGGAGTCGGCTGGGTCAAGGTAAACTTGATTGTCTTGTCATCGGGGGTAGCAATACCGAGCTTGCCCTTAAGATCGGTCAGCTTCCCTTCATCTGTTGGGACAACGGTGTTGATAATATCCTCAGCACCCTTGATCATAAAGAAGGTCTGCTGGTAGTCACCAGGATTGTGCGGGTCGAGCGAATGATAGATCGCCTCGGCAAAGTCCTTTGAAGTCAGCGGCGAGCCGTCGCTATACTTCAGGCCATCGCGCAGCATGAATGTCCACTCGGTGCCGTCTTTGTTGCTTTCCCACTTCTCGGCAGCACCAGGAACCGTCTTGAGATCTTTGTCGAAGCGGGTCAGACCCTCATAGTTCAGGATGAGAACCGCAATCTCGTTCGAGAACGAGGATTTCTGCGGGTCAAGCTGATCAGGCCAAACCGACTCAGCCATGCGCAGGTAACCATCTTTGTCGGGGCCGCTACCACCAGCCTCAGGCGCAGCAGTGGGGGCCTCAGCAGCCGTCGGCGCAGCCGCAGCAGTGGGGGCCTCAGCAGCCGTCGGCGCAGCCGCAGCAGTGGGGGCCTCAGCAGCCGTCGGCGCAGTGGCAGGGGCTGTACCACCACAAGCGGCAAGGATTGGTAGGACCAGGGCGAGCAGCAACGCGACGATAAAGCTGCTCCGTAGGTTCATTCGCTTCATGTGAAGCAAGCTCCTTTCTCAAGCATCTGTTCAATGACTAGATTCGGGTACCAAACGCTTCAACCGTTTAGCCCGATATTCAGCTTCTGGCGATAGCCACCTCTCTTTCTCAGCTCGACCTCTACATAGTGCAATCGTGTTGGTAGCGCATAATTCGGTTTAGTATGCCCCAAATTATGCGAGCATAACCCTGGTACCTAGCGCGCTATGCGTGACAGCGGTGATAGATACCAGTACGATGTTGACAGGTACGCATAATCTCCGATTGGCCTGGCTAACGACCACCCTTGCCGCTGTACTTGGTTATGCTTAGAAGTAATCTGCACGCAAACACGCGCAAACACGCGCTCAGGATTAGGCGCCCGGTCGTTAGGGCATCGCAAGGCATCGCGTAACACATAGTCTAAATCGTTGACTTCGCGCTCTTGATCAGACAGCATGTCAATCAAAGTACCCTGCGCTTGATACAGCCATGTTGAAGAGGTCTTAGTCCAGCGGTTTGCAAATGGTAACATGCTGCTTTCGGGTTGTCAAACCACCAACGAGCGTTCGCCTCTCGCCAATGCGGCCTACACGCGCGAAAAGCATACCATAGCGCATCGCGTTACTACACGAATGCTTATGCTACAGCCTGCTGAAATGTAATCCGCGCGCTTATTCCCGCTGCATCGAACGAACTTGGCACCTCATGGCGCACGTCGGTTCCTACCTGTATATCAATGCGTGCTAACCGGGCGAGATACTTTTTCAGGTCATTGCGTAATTCATCATCCCCCGAGGCGTACAGCCGCCATAGCGTTCGCTGGATCACCTGGGCATCATACGCAATTTCAGCATTTCGCAACGAGCTTGTTGGGTCGAACAAGCCCCGGCCATCACTATCAAAGCTATTCGCAATATAGCGGGTTAGCTCGTCGAGCGCTTCCTTCATTAACACTTGGCCGCTGCGCCAGAAGAGCAATGCTAACTCGGAAGAGTAGTGTAGCCGGGCAACCTGCTCGAAACCAAGCACGGCACCAAGGCGGGCACGCGCAGCGCGCACATTATCGATTGCAGCTCGCAGCCACAGGCGCTGATACCCTGCAGGTGGAAGGCTGCGCAAGTTGTTGATGACATGCAGCCGATGTGTCAGCGGCTGTTCACTACGGAACTCGATCAGCCCGGCATGGCGGAGGACATTACGCCCAAGAAGGGCACCAGCATCATCGGTATCGAGCACCGCCGTAATATACACATTAGGAGGGATAATTGGCTGGTTTTCCAGTGGAAATCCGGGAAGGTTTAAGCGTTTGACGCCCGAGGGTTCGACCTGCAACATCTCAAAGTAAAATTCCAGATCCTCGGGATACAGCGCATCAAAACATACAAAGTAGGCTTTTCCCAGGTTGCTTGGCGCGGCAGCTTCTTGCAATAACTCAAGAAAACGCCAGGAGCTAAACTGTTCTTGCAGAGAACGGTAATATGAATCCTTGCCAGTGCCTTCCGCCCAGGTACCTGTTCGGGAAATGAGCAGGTATTGAGAATGAGCGGAACCAACCAGCGCCTCAGCAAAAAGCCGCGCGAGGTCCTTTTTACCCTGGCCTGCTGCACCAGCTAGAATAACGAACGGATTGGTTTTGAGTGCGACGTAGTAATTAATAATTAATGCCCGCGGAAACGTATACCCAGCTGAGCTTATTGTATTGAGCAAATACTGTAGAAGCTGTTGTTCACCAAAGGCGTTTGCCTGTGCATCGCGGCAAAGGGTATGAACTAATGGGCTTTGGCTGCGCTCACTCGAATGTAGCTCTACCTTCCCCCGGCCAGCATTGGCCTGCCCACCGGCAACATCGGCGGCGGTTCCTTGGAAGTGCTGCAAAGTTAGTTATCCTCTCCATTTACAGTATGCCGCATAGACGTTCCAATCATCATTGGCTGGCTCAGCCCACGCAGCGACGATAAACTCCTGAGAGTATACGCATACCCTCGGCAAGCGTATATCGCTAGTTAAAGCCTCTTCACTACATTATCACACATGTTTGTAGATCATGGTTCAATAATTTTACAATTTTAATAACTTTATTGGCAGTGCTTCCTCAATGCCCTGCTACTGCAGACAGAATCGGCATGGTGCACAGGTCGCCGCATCATTCCCATCATTG
>JAFEAS010000241.1 GCA_018266315.1 Chloroflexi bacterium SZAS-1
GATTACATCCGCACGGCGCGTGCCAAGGGCCTGGCCGAATATGTCGTGATTATGCGTCACGCGCTGAAGAATGCGCTGATTCCGCTGATTACGATCTTTGGCCCGCAGATCCCGAATTTGATTACCGGCACGATTTTTGTGGAAGTGACCTTCCGCGTGCCTGGCCTGGGCAAATTCTTTGTGTCAAGCATCTACCTGCGCGATTACCCGATGATTATGGCGACGATGTTGCTGGTGGCGATGCTGTGGAGTTTCACTTACTTACTGAGCGACATTTTGTATACCCTGGTCGATCCGCGTGTGCGCCTGTACGGAGACTAATCCATGAGTGTTGCAGCCCAACCGTCGCCGCTGGCCGCCCTGACTGAGCCGCAACGCGCGCCAGCGAGCCTGTGGCGCGATGCCTGGCGGCGGTTCTTCAAGAATAAGCTGGCGGTTGGCGCATTGGCGGTGCTGGTGGTGCTGATTGTGCTGGCGGTTGGGGCCGATGTGATTGCGCCCGCGCCGTACGATTTTTCCAACCTGCAAGACGCAAATCAATTTCCCTTTCAGAATACCAAGCACATTCTTGGCACCGATACCGTAGGCCGCGATTTCCTCAGCCGACTGATTTATGGCGCGCGCATCTCGCTGATTGTGGGCTTTTCGGTGCAGGCGATTGCCCTGACGATTGGGATGACGTTTGGCACACTAGCAGGTATGTTCGGCGGCTGGGTTGATTATATTGTGATGCGCTGGGTTGAGGTGCTTACCGCGATTCCAATCTGGCTATTTGCGCTATTCCTGATCTCGGTGTGGCGCGGCTCAGATCAAGATAGCGGCGGCGGCTTGCTGAAGGTGATTGTGGCGATCGGCGCGATTGGCTGGGTCGATATTTGCCGCCTGACACGTGCTCAGCTGATGTCGCTGCGCCAGAAGGATTATGTGCTGGCGGCGCGTGCAATTGGGGCCACGCCACTGCAAATTGCGCTGCGCCACCTGCTGCCAAACGCGCTGGCCCCGCTGATTGTAGCGATTACGCTGGGCGTGCCAACGGCTATGTTCACCGAGGCCGGGCTGAGCTTCCTGGGGTTTGGCATTAACGACCCGCTGCCAAGCTGGGGCAAGATGGTTGCCGATTCGAACTCGTATATTCGCGTGTACTGGCACCTGGGATTATTCCCTACTATTATGATTGCTGTGACCATGCTGACCTTCTCGTTTGTGGGCGATGGCCTGCGCGATGCGCTCGACCCGCGCACGAACAAGTCGTAGCAGGCCTGCGAAAAACCGCGCAGTAAGCCGCAACCGATGCTGATGGTTGGCTGCACAGTGCCCCGGCTAAAATCTGGTATAATTGGCTAGCCGATTTGTACATCAATAACTGAATAGGTGTGTTGAGGCGACCCGTTAGCTCGGAAGCTAGGGCGTAAAGGTGGAAGCTGGTGAAAGTCCAGCGCTGTGCCGCAACTGTAATCGGGCGATCGAACCCGAAAGTCAGGGCGCCTGCCTCAACCGTGCTCGTTGATACTTCTCGATGCAAGAAGGTGAGCCTCGCACACGACGCGCTATTCATTAGCCAGTGGTGTGTATTCTGGCTATACACCCGATCTTCATGTGAAGATCGGGTTTTTGTTGTAGATAGGGAGTACATGATGAACCTATTGTTTCGCCGTGGCAGTCTTGTAGCGATTCTGCTCTGCCTCTGGCTGCTGGCAGCTTGTGGCACGGCTGCGCCTGCGAGTGTGCCTACAGCGTTACCGGCTACGGCGGTACCACCCACTGCTGCCCCCACCACCGCACCCACTGCGGTGCCTCCTACCGCCGCGCCAACGGCCGCACCAACCGCGGCTGCCCCCACGCCAGGCAGCGTTACTGGCGCGCCGATAACGCTTACCGACGCCGCCGGGCGCACAGTCACCTTGCCCGGTATTCCGCAGCGCATTATTTCGCTTTCGCCCAGCACCACCGAAATTGCGTTTGCGCTTGGCCTGGGCACGCAGCTTGTGGCCGTTGATGATTTTTCCGATTACCCCGCCGAAGCCAAGGCATTACCCAAGATTGGTAGCACGAATGGCGTGTACAACACCGAGCAAATTGTAGCGTTGAAGCCCGAGCTAGTGTTGGCGGCAGGCATTACTGCGCCGGATGTGATCAAACAGCTCGAAAGCTTGAAGGTGCCGGTGCTGGTGCTGGGTAGCCCACAAACCACGCTCGAATCGATTAACAATGACATTCTGCTGGCGGGCAAGGCGACGGGGCAGGATGGCCCGGCCCAGACATTGGTAACGACCATGCGCCAGCAGCTGAACGACCTGAAATCAACTCTTTCATCGGCGACGACCAAGCCGCTGGTGTATTGGGAATTGGATGCAACTGACGCCACCAAGCCCTATAGCGTTGGGCCGGGCAATTTCGTGAACGACATTATTGAGCTGGCGGGTGGCACGAACGCGTTTGCATCGGCGAGCTCGCCCTACCCGCAGGTAAGCACCGAACAAATTGTTGCCGCTAAGCCCGAAGTCATTATTCTTTCGGATGCGGCGTATGGCGTCACGGTCGATTCGGTGGCGCAGCGGCCAGGGTGGGCTGGCATCCCAGCGGTGAAAAACCAGCGCATCATGCCCATCGATGATAATCTGGTAAGTCGGCCCGGCCCACGGATTATCGAAGGCGTGCTGGCAGCAGCGAAGATCATTCATCCTGAGCTGTTCAAGTAGCGGGGTTTTACTATCATTTTTGTGTTGTCTGTTGCCACGATCGTAGTATGTCACAACAGGCAACACAGGAATCAGGAAGTATCTTGAGGCATGCCTATGCGCCCCTTCGATCTGCTGATGCCTGCGCGGCGTGTGCAGGTGACCGCCGACCCGCTCGCTGCACCGCGCGGCCAGTGGGCGCTGTTTATGGGCGCGCTGCTGGCACTGGCGCTGATTGTGCTGCTGAGTGCGGCGATTGGTAGTGTTTATATTCCGCCAGCTACCAGCCTGCGCATTGTGCTAGCGCAGCTGCCATTTCTGCGCATCGCCGCCGATTGGCCCGAAACCTTCACCGCAATTTTGCTACAAATCCGGCTGCCGCGCGTGGCGCTGGTTGGCCTTACCGGCGCGGCGCTGGCCTGCTCAGGCACGGCGTATCAGGGCTTATTCCGCAACCCGCTGGCCGATCCATTCTTGATTGGGGTAGCAAGTGGCGCGGGCCTGGGTGCGATTGCCGCTATTGCGCTACAGAGCGCCATACCCGGCCTTGGGTTATGGCTGGTGCCAGGTGGTGCATTCATCGGCGCACTGCTGACGGTGACGCTGGTGTATGGGTTGGGCCATGCGGGCCGTAGTACGCCGGTAACGTCGCTGCTCCTGGCTGGCGTGGCGGTGGGCGCGCTAGCCACTGCTGGTTCAACCTTTTTGTTGCTGCGCATGGGCAACCAGGCCGCCCGCGTGCTGGCGTTTCTGATGGGCGGCTATGGCAGCGCTGGCTGGGGCGCCGTGCTAGCGGTAGCGCCGTTCACGCTGCTGGGCTTTGGGCTGCTGTATTTGTACGCCCGCCCATTGAACCTGCTGCTGTTCGATGCTGACCAGGCGCGTCAGCTGGGAGTGGATGTTGAGCGTGTCACGCTGATCGTGATTGTGGCGGCGACGCTGACCACGGCGGCGGCGGTGGCGTTTAGCGGCCTGATCGGCTTTGTGGGGCTGATTGTGCCGCACACTACGCGCCTGCTGGTAGGTGCCGACCACCGCCGCCTGCTGCCGCTGGCGACGCTTGGTGGTGCGGGTTTTCTGCTGCTGACCGACTTGCTAGCGCGCACAGTGATCGCACCCGAAGAGCTGCCGCTCGGCGTGATTACGGCGCTGGTGGGTGCACCGTTCTTCTTGTGGCTGCTGCGCCGAGCGCGCCGCTCGGTGGCGCTGTGACGCTCACGATGGAACAGGTGAGCGCGGGCTATGGCGGCTGCCAGGTTTTGCACAACATCACACTACAGGCCGAGCCGGGCGGAATTATNNNNGTGCCCGACAGCGGCACATTGCGCCTGGGGGAACGCGACCTGTTGCGCTTGCCAGCAGCCACACGCGCACAGCTGGTGGCGGTAGTGCCGCAGCTCGCCCACATGCCCGAGGGGTTTAGCGTGGCTGAGGTGGTGCTGATGGGCCGCGCCCCGCACTTGTCGCGCTTTGGCGGCGAGAGTGCGCGCGACCGGACGATTGCGCGGCAGGCGCTGGTGCGTACCGACACCCTGGCGCTGGCTGGACGCGCCGCCCACACGCTTTCTGGCGGCGAACAGCAGCGCGTGCTGATTGCGCGGGCGCTAGCGCAGGAGCCGCGCGTACTGCTGCTCGATGAGGCCACCGCGCATCTCGATCTAAAGCACCAGGTGACGGTGCTGAGCCTAGTGCGCCGTTTGGCGCGTGCAGGTATGGTTGTGCTGGCCGCCCTGCACGATTTGAACCTGGCAGCGGTATATGCTGAGCGGCTGGCGCTACTGCGCGATGGTCGGCTGCTTATCTTCGATACGCCCGCTCAAGTGCTGACCCCGGCGTGGCTGCGCGAAGCCTACGATGTTGAGGCGCTGGTAAGCACTCATCCCCTGTATGGCACGCCGCTGGTGGCCCTCGCCGCCGAGGACGACCCACCCGCGATTGAGCATCACAGTCAATAAATATGGCCTTCTGGCTGCTTATTTGCACAGGTTTCCTACTTTCCTTCTCACCATACTCTCATAATAAATGTGGGAAATAGACCATTGTAGTGGCATCCGCTCATTATTGTCGTTCGTAACTTGATTATGAACAGTGCAAAGGGAATGCACAGAATGGTCTGTTGCACACTGTTTAAGGAGGAGAGAGAAGGTCATGCGAAAAGCGAAATCGTGGTTTGCGGGAATGATGGCGGCGCTACTAGCGTTAGCGCTGATACCAGCGGTATTTGCCCAGGGCACCGCTAAAGTGCGCGTTGTCCACGCCTCGCCTGATGCCCCAGCGGTGGATGTGTATGTCGATGGCAACAAAGTACTGACGAACGTCCCGTTCTTTACGGCCAGTAATTACCTCGATGTGCCAGCAGGTGAGCATCGCTTTCAGGTAACGCCCACCGGTCAGCCTGCCGATAAAGCTGTGATTGATGCAAAGGCGACAGTGGAGGCGGGTAAGGCATACACCGTTGCAGCTACTGGTAAAGTTGCCGATATCAAGCCCACCATTCTCGCGGATAACCTCGCGGCGCCTGCGGCAGGGAAGGCCCATGTACGGGTTGTCCACGCCTCGCCCGATGCCCCAGCGGTCGATATTAAGGTGAAGGGTGGCCCTGCACTGATCTCAAACTTGGCGTTCCCCAAGGACAGTGGTTACAACCCGGTCGATGCTGGTACATACGACCTTACGGTCAATGTGGCTGGCACGGATACTGTGGCACTGGATCTACCCGGTACCAAGCTTGAGGCTGGCAAAATCTACGACATCTTCGCCGTGGGCCTGTTGGCCGATAAAACATTGAAAGTTGAAGTGACAACTCCGCCAGTGATGGCTGCGGCACCTGCGCCCGCCCCCGGGCAACTGCCGCGCACCAGTGGCGAAGCACTTCCGCTGGCGCTATTAGCCGCAATGGCTGCGCTACTGCTTGGTGGTGGTCTATTCGTGCGGCGCGTACGCTAGCCTGTCGGTAGGGATGAGAGGAAGCAGCGGTTCGGGGTGGCACCTACCCCGAACCGCTGCCTATTTGGTGTCGTCGATTGAATGTTCCTTGCGGAAGATCAGAATGAACTGGTGAACCTGGTTCGCTACGAAGGCGAATGGGTAGCCAAAGGGGTATAAGTTCTGGCTCTGATCATGCCAGATGCGGTAGCCGCGAAAGGTGAGATCAGGTAGCTGAAGTAGCGCGGCGACGATGTCGGCGTGCAGCATATTATGATGCTCGCGGGTGGGCTGCAAATCTTTGGTGAACAGCACGAGGTAGCCGCGCGGCTTGAGCTGGAGCAATGCCGCCGCGAAAATTTCCCGCAGCGCTGCCAGAAACTCGTGATACTCCAGGTTGCCCAGGTCGGCAGGGTTTGCAGTGAATGGTGTGGCCGCGGCCTGGCCGCGTTTCTTGCGCTCGCCGGTTTTGGGCTTGGCCATCATCTGCGCGTAGGGCGGGTCGCTCAAAATCAGGTCGAATGGCGCGGCGGTGACTTCGGGGTAGCTGCCGAGCTGTCGTGCATCACCTACCACCATAGTCTGGCGCGCCAGCCCCAGCTCGGCGCATACCTGGGCATACAGTGCCGCATATTCTGCCGAAAGCTCAATGCCCACGCCCGCACGGCCTTCCAATGCGCAGCCCAGCAGTGTGCCGCCTACGCCTGCAAATGGGTCGAGCACACGCCCACCCGGCTTGGTGAAGAAGCGGATGAGCTCGGCCATGAGCTGCGGTGGCTTGGGCGAGGGATGTGCGCGCCGCAAGGCATGGGCATATGCCTCGGGGCCGCTGGTGGGGTAGCGCGTGGCAATCACCGAGCGTAGCGCATACGTCCACTCGCGGCCAGTGAGCGCGTTCAGGCGGTTGCGCGGGTCGAGCGTACCGTTTTCTGGCTTGGGCGCTGTATCTTCAGGCTCAGTCATCGCTGTTTCTGATGCTAGACGGCGGTTTCGCTGCGCATCATACCATGGGCGCAGGGTCTTGCCATGCGCGCCGTGTGTACCATATCTCCCTATTCGATGTTGAGTGATTTTATGCGCCGGTTGTCATAGTGTGCAGTATGGCTAAGAGACGATCGATTTCTTCGGCTGTATTGTAATGCGCCAGCCCAATCCGCACCATACCGCCGCTTTCCTCAACGCCCAGGCGCTCGGTGAGGCTCAGGGCGTAGTAGTTGCCATCCCACACAAAGATGCCCTGCTCACCAAGCCGCGCCGCCAGCTCGTGGGGTGTGCAGCTCGCAAGCCGAATCGATACGGTGGGTGTGCGCTGGCCGAAGCGCTCAGGCTCACGAATGCCATAGAAGGTTAGCCCAGGAATTGCGAGCAGCCCGATGATAAGCCGTTCGGCCAGGTCGCGCTCGTAGCTACGAATGGCTGCCATTGCCGCGAGTAGTGCAGCGCGGCGCGAGGTGGTAGCATCTACTCCGCCAGTATTTCGCCCAAGCTCGGCGAGGTAATCGATCGCTGCGGCCACACCTGCCAGTCCTTCATGGTTCTTCGTGCCGGTTTCCCAGCGATCGGGGGTGTTATTGCCTGCCGGGCGCACTTTGTACGGCTGGAGGCGCTCAAGATGCGCGCGCTTGCCATACAGCGCACCCATATGTGGGGCAAAGAACTTGTAGGGCGAACAGGCCAGAAAATCACAATCAAGCGCGCGCACATCGATTGGGCCGTGCGGCGCATAGTGAACAGCATCGACGTACGCGAGCGCGCCAACCGCATGCGCCATACGCACCACTTCAGCCACATCGTTAATGGTACCAACCGCATTCGAGGCATATCCAATGGCAACTAGGCGGGTATTGGCGGTAATCGCGCGCGCCATATCGCCCATATCGAGCGTGCAATCTTCCACATCAATATCGGCCATGCGCACAGTAGCACCGCGTTCTTCAAGTGCACGCCAGGGCGCAACATTCGCGTCATGATCGAGCCGCGTGACCACAATTTCGTCGCCAGGGCCAAGTTCGCGGCCAATTGCGCGACTCATCGCAAAGGTAAGCGTACCGATGTGGTAAACAATCCTGCGTCCCCATTTTTATCTGGCCCAATGGGAAGCCTGCGCACATCAAGGATGCACGTCGCGTGAATAACTCGGACAGAATCTTCTACCGTTAGTTCGCCGCTTACATCCAGAACTTCATACGTGAGTCGTCGTTCTTCTCTCGTCAAGCCTTTGAGACCCTCGCGTATCATAGCACAGAATTCTCGCACACCAGCTATCTGCTCAGCTGAGAAATCGGTATCTTCAATCTCGCGTTTGAGCTCAGTGCGGCGGGAAGTGAGCTCAATGATTTGCTTTTCAACGCGTTTGATATTCGAATCAAAAAACGATTCAGTAATCTTCTCTCGAACCAGCATCAGCTGAAGATTGTCGCGTTCTTTTTCAATCTCCTTAATTTCCCGATCCAGTATCTCAACCTGCTTTTGGAGCGGTCGATTGCGCTCCTCAGACTGTTGCTGACGGGCTGCTAGATGTTCTTCAATCGTTTCTGGATGAGAGGCAATAGTTACTATCCACCGCCAAAAGGTGCTATCAATTTCAGCCTCAGTTGCATTGCAGTTGATACACTCAGCGCTTGCTGGCAGTTTTCTACTATGACGGTAGTAGACGTATTCATAATTTGGTTTCTTGGGTTGCAATATTCGATGGCCGACCATTGCATATCCGCATTGCTTACAAATCAAACGCCCTGTGAAGAGATAATTGTATTTTCCATTTCGTTGAGCGCGTTTGAGGTGGTCCTGCGCTATTTGCTGTGCGACATCAAAGGTGTCGCGTTCAATAATGGCTGGTATTGTAGCGCTTTTCCACAGAGAGCGAGATACTGCGACTTGCTTTGTTTCGTTACTTCCAGGACTCTTCTTGACACTCTTTGTCTTGCCCCAAAACCAGATGCCGGTATATTCCTCACGGGAGAGAATGAGCCGAACCATCCGCTCTGACCACTCACCCGTGCCGCTGACGCGCTTGGAGAGTTTCGCTGCTGGGTCATCGGCTCGGGTCGGTATCCCCATTTTGGTGAGCCGTTGCGCGATGGCGTAGACCGAATCACCGCCAATATACCAGTCGAAAATTTGAATAACAATTACCGCTTCCTCGTCACAGGCAACGAGGTAGTTATGCCGCTTACCCTGCTCATTGACAAGAGCAACTAATTTGTAGCCGTATGGTGGCCGACTGCAAAAGACTTGACCATCCATTACTTTGGCAACTATGCCATCTCTTGTTTTTCGTAGAATACGCAGGCGCTCGCGGTGTGCGAGCATCGCTAAGAGATGCTTCATCAGCCAGGAATCTTCATCGTTGTTGTCGAAGTTTGCCCCAATGGCATATTCAACCCGTGCGCCTGCTTCCGCAATAAGGTTGTCGATAACCACGAACTCAGCATAGTCTCGCGACTGCCGGTCAATCTCAGGCATCACGACGACGTTAATATCCTGAGTTGTGATCGTTTCAAGAAGCGACTCTAGCGCAGGGCGATGTGAGGTTGTTCCTGTGATGATATCAACAAACGGCTCGCAGACTAGTGTATAGCCGCGCTCTCGCACATAGACTTGGCATGCTTGGAGCTGTGCCTCCAAGCCATAGCCGGTTTTGGCTTGTTTGTCGGTTGAGAC
>JAFEAS010000242.1 GCA_018266315.1 Chloroflexi bacterium SZAS-1
ACACAAGGAAGCGAAAGTCCTAGCCCTATAAGTACTGGCGGTAGGCAGCTGGTATAACGCAAAAACGCTCAGCGCCACGGCGAGTGGGCGGCGTGGCGCTGAGAAGGGGAAGGAGGATTGAGTATTTAGCTGAAGCGCGGAATAACGGTTTCGGCGAAATGTTGTAGCATCGATGGGTCGTAGGCCAGGCCGGGCATGTATACAATGATGTAGTTAGCACCCGCATCGACGACGGCCTGAATTTTCTCGGTGATCTGGTCGGCGGTGCCAACGCGGAACTGGCGCTGATATTGCTCGGCTGAAAGTACGCCGCCCGCCCAATCACCGGCGTGAGCCGGGTCTTCACCATCTTTGAGCAGGTGAATATCCATGCCAGTGCTAATAGCAATTGTGCTAATATCGCGGCCGAGCGCTTCACAGTGTCCGCCTAACACATCAAGCTTCTGGCGAATAACTTCGGGGTTGCCGCCGCCGATGTTACAGCCATCGGCCCACTTGGCAACGAGCTTGAGCGTCACTTTCTCACCGCCGCCGCCGAGCCAGAACTCGGGATGTGGTTTGCGTGCGCCTTTTGGCTCATTAATTGGCCCGTCGATAGAATAGTATTTACCCTGGAACGTTGGCTTATCTTCAGTCCACATCTTGTAAATGATCTCGCACGCTTCGCGGAACATGCCCATGCGTACTGGCACATCGGGGAAGCCATAGCCATAGGCGCGCCACTCGTGCTCGTACCAGCCTGCGCCTAACCCGCAGATCAGCCGACCATGGCTAAGTACGTCGGTGGTTGAGGCGATTTTGGCGAGCAGGGCCGGGTTGCGGTAGCCGTTACAGGTTACCATCTGGCCCACTTTTACGCGCTTCGTGTCGCGCGCCAAGCCAGCGGTGATCGTCCAGCACTCGAATGTGGTTTGCATTGTGGGCACGGGTATCGTGTGAAAATGATCATAGACCCAGATTGAATCAATGCCAGGAAGCTGGTCGACGACCTGTGCGACCCGGGTCATCGCCTCATATTGCGCGATCGGGTCGGCGATGCCGACGAGATCCATTTTCCACCCCTGCGGGACAAATACGCCAAATTTGACCGCCATAGTCTGCTCCTTCTACTCTATCGGGCAATGCGTAGCGGCAGTGTAGCATTGCCGATGCCTGGGTGCAAACTATGGATGCACGAGAAAAAGAATGATCTTTTTGTCACAAAATCATCATAGAGATGTATAGCTTTTTGTCATATCGCCGTTGTATATTTATCTGTAGGGCTTTCGCTCACCCACGCAATTGCTTGTTGCTGCAGGCACAGACACGACAAACGAAAGCCGTACTCTATATACTTGCTCGACTATTGATTAGGAATATATAGATGAGATTTCAAAACGATACCCCGAAGGCGCCGCGCTGGATTAGTACCGAAGCCGGGTTATGGGCCTGGGCACAACATGGCGGGTGGCGCACTATTGCCGCAAATGCAATGCTGGTAGAAGAGCGGCAGCAATTGTTGCACCAGGCTGAGCAGCTGCGCGCCGCACACAAAATTGCTGAGACGGCTGTGTAACCGTAGCTTTTTTGCGTAACTCGGTGTATAGCGCATTATGTGGCAGAGGTTCGGGAGCGGCTCAGCCGCCCCCGAACTTCCTTTTCTGGTGCGGTGCCTGGTATAGCTGGGCGCACCACCAGAAAACGCAGTAAACAGGTTGAGCGATCTATGCGTTGCGGCAGGGATAGAGAACCCTGAGCACTGTGTGTAGGCAAAGCAATGCGCGGCGAGTACTCGCCGCGCATTGCTTTTGCTGGGGGCTGTTTCGCGTTTAGTGTTGTAGTATGGGTGCGGCAGCTTATAGAAGCAGCAACTTTCCTTGTAGCCACAGTTTGGGCAACGATAGAAGCCTGCCCAGAGCCGCATAGTCGCCCGGCACTTTGGGCATTCGGTGTCGGTGTTGTTCGCGGGCGGGCAGCCTGGCCCTACTTCGGTCGCTTTAGTTTCCTGTGGCATGTCGCCTCCGCTGCGTGAGGATGTAATTCCCTGGCAATTATTTGCGCTTTGCACAAACAATTGCCAGGGAGAAGCATCAACGTACCATTTACCATGCTGCCGCAGGCAAAAAACGGCAAGCGAGCTTTTAACGAAGTAGTGCCCTAGCACTCAGCATAGCCACACGAGTGGCACTTGCGGCACCCTTCTTCATTCATTAACGTCGCGTTTTGGCAGTCGGGGCAAATCTCGCCGGCCTTAAGCGGCTCGGTCGTTTCGGCTAGGGCTGCGAATGAGCTAACGCTGGCTTCACTATGGCCATTATCGTTCCCGGTTCCATTGCTATACCCCGAGGCTGCGCCGTTCAGATGCCCATCGTGGTGGTTGACGTAATGATCTTGCAGGATTTTGCCAATGGCATCGGGCACCGAGCGCACGCGCGCCGGCCCAAAGCCAGCAGAACGTGAGCCGCCAATGCCGCGCAACTGTTCAGCAAGCAACTTCACTGGAATTCCGCAGCGCAGCGCTAGCGAAAGCAAGCGGCCAATCGCCTCGGTAAAGGCCATGACATCGCTACCAGCGCGGCCAATAATCGCAAACACTTCAAATGGCTCGTGCTCGTGCTCGGTGACGAAGAGCCGCAGCTTGCCCAGTGGGGTAACTACCTGATACGAATGGCTGGGTAGCCCATCGGGTACATGGCGCGGTTTGACCGGCTGTGGCGCGGGCTTGAGCGTGGCAACGGCTGGCTCGGGTTGTAGCGCAGGCGCTGGCTCTTTCTTCGCATTCGGGTCGGCGGTTGAGCCAGTAGAAAGCACCTGGTTGGCGCGCGAGCCATCGCGATATACCGTAATGCCTTTGCATCCCAGGCTATAGGCTAATTCGTAAGCGGCGCGCACCTGTTCGGGGGTAGCGTCGTAGCCGAAATTAATCGTCTTGCTAATCGCTGAGTCGGTATGCTGCTGGAAGGCACCCTGCATGCGCACATGCCATTCGGGCGAAATATCGTGTGCGGTGACGAACGCGTGCTGCACTGCGGCAGGTACTTCGTCGTAATGAATATGGCCGCTATCGGCGATACGCCCCATCAGTTCTTCAGAATACCAGCCCTCGTGCTGGGCACGGGCCACGAAATCGGGGTTAATATCGAGCATGCGTGCATCGGCCTGGTAGCGCCAGAAGGCGATAGCAAAGATTGGCTCAATGCCCGAAGAGCAGCCCGCAATAATCGAAATTGTGCCGGTAGGGGCAACGGTGGTAACGTTGCAGTTGCGCAGGCGGCGCTCAGGGCGGATGCGGTCGCCATTGCGATTGCGCGCGCAGGTGGCATCTGGCCCCCAGATACTGCGTTCCCATTCTCCGAAGGCGCCACGTTCGGCGGCAATCTGCTCAGAGGCAACCTTGCTCTCTTCATCTACAAATGCCATCACGCGGCGGCCTAGCTCAACCGCTTCTTCCGAGTTGTAGGGCACGCTCATGCGAATGAGCATGTCGGCCCAGCCCATAACCCCCAGGCCAATGCGGCGAATACGCTGCGAAAGATCGGCAATTTGAGGCAGTGGGTAGTGATTGGCGTCTATGACATTATCAAGGAAGCGGGTGCTCTGATGCACCACCTCACGCAGCGCCTCCCAGTCGATTGCGCCAGCATCGTTTACAAACTTCCCAAGGTTGATCGAACCGAGGTTACACACATCGTAGGCAAGCAGTGGCTGCTCGCCGCAGGGGTTGGTCGATTCGTAGGAACCAAGCGCTGGCACCGGGTTATACTTGTTCGCCTGGTCGATGAAGAAGAGCCCCGGCTCGCCAGTGGCATGCGCACACTGCACAATCAGGTCGAAGACGAAGCGGGCGCGCAAACGGCAAGGTTGGCCTTTTTCTACCAGCACCTCGCCGGTGAGCGGGTGCTTTACGCCATCACGGCTGGCAATATACACCTCACCAGTGCGCGGATTCGTTAGATCATAGGTGGTATCATCCGCCACGGCCTGCATAAACGTATCGGTAATAGCTACCGAAATATTGAAATTGGTGACTTTACTCAAATCTTGCTTTACTGTAATGAACTCAAGAATATCGGGATGATCGACGCGCAGGATGCCCATATTGGCACCACGGCGCGTGCCGCCCTGCTTAATCGCTTCGGTCGAGTGGTTGTACACATCCATAAAGCTTACCGGTCCCGAGGCCACGCCCATGGTTGAGCGCACCACGTCGTTGCGGGGGCGCAGCCGTGAAAAGCTGAAGCCAGTACCGCCGCCGCTCTGGTGAATCAGGGCCTGGTGCTTGAGTGTTTCGTAAATACTGCTCAGGTCATCGTCGATGGGCAGTACAAAGCAGGCCGACAGCTGGCCAAGCGGTCGCCCGGCGTTCATCAGGGTCGGGCTATTAGGCTCGAAGTAACCCTCAGTCATCAGGTGGTAGAACTGGTCGGAGCGCGCGCCTACTTGTGCAGCATCGGCGCCATACTGGGCATCAACCTGGGCGATCGTATCGGCAACGCGGCGAAACATCGTTTCGGGTGTTTCGGCTACACGCCCATGATCATCCTTAATAAGGTAGCGCTTCTTCAGCACTGTCAGCGCAATGTCCGAAAGTGCTGCTGGCTTCTGATCCAGCACAGCCATGGAACCCTCTCCTTTATCGTTATGCTAAGAGCCACAGCGGCTCGCGAGGCGACGCGGGAAAATACAGGGCAAAAAAAGCACCAAGCTGCATCGGCGGCGGGCCGCCGTCAGGTTGGTGGGTGCGTAACGTTATAATAGTATGTAAAGTAAATCGTGCGTTAAGTCAACTAGGGCGTGGGAGCATACGAGGCTGCGCCAGATTGTGCTTCGTTTTTTATCCACAAGAACTCCACATCTTGTGTATTGGCGGCGGTATTGCTCCTAAATGTGGGCAGCGGTAGTCTAGCACACTCTGTACAGGCTGTCAAGCATGCTTTGTGCACAAAAACTTAATACGATATCGTTTACATTCTTGCGTAGTACGGGGTATGCCACCACATGTTATAATAGGCGTACCGCGGCGAGCTTCGCACGAATATGTCTAGGACTTTCGCTTCCTTGTGTATTTGCCTGCGGCAGCACGCTACTTTTTTGTTGTTCCTGGTGATGTTTTGCGCTCCGCGCAAAACATCACCAGGAACAAGAAGAATATGCTTGAATAAGCGAAAGTCCTAATGTCAGAATACCCGTTTTGTACGCTTGTACCAATGGTAAGGTAAGGTATGCCCCCTGAATCACTCCAGGCGTGCTGCTGGTGCGGTGCGGAAGATTCCTCTGACCTGATCGATTTTGATGTGCAAGTTGCGAATGCCCAGGTCGATTTCGATCATGCTATTTATCGCTGCTCGGTTTGTACGAAGCTGAGCGCCACGGCCCAATGGGGCAGCCAAAAATTTGCATACAAGGCACTCGAATATCCGCGCACACTGCGTAAACCGATCTATGTGCTGGTGTACGATATCGCTTGTGCGTGGTGTGGGCGTAGTGATGCGATCGAGCCTGCCGATGTTAATGCAACCATCGGCAACCCGGCCAGCGCGCGCCATCGCTACGATATATACGCCTGCAATGCCTGCCAGCGCTATACCGCTGTTTCGTATTTAGGGCAAGTATTTACATATCCCGCCACGCAAGATCTACGCTACCCATCGATGTATTACTTGGAAGTTGGTGACGAATAGGCTTTACTGTGCTTCTTTGACCGAAAATTGACGCTCTGGGGTGATTGTGCTACAATACACAAGGCTTGAATTGCCTCACTAGAATGCGAAGAAATCAATATTTAGGCAGTTTGCCCAAGGCGGTACGTGTGCTGAAGGCATGCTACTGTGTTTGCCCTGTCTGCGCGGCGATTAGTTGCGCATACACATAGCCATAGGTTCTGTTACTCGTATCATCGGGCGTCGCGTGACGCCACTAGAGGGGGACGCGCATGGCAGAACAGCGTAACGCTGGTCGGCGAGTAATCTCGCAGGCCGAAGCGGATGCTATCGCTGCGAAATCGGGCGTGCAAAAGCCTGGTTCAGCTGCAAAGCCCAAAGGTGAGGGTATCAATCGGCGCGAGGTGCTGGCGATTGCAATGGCCGGCTCGGCGGCGCTTCTCACTGCGGGCAGCCTATTGTTTATTACATCGCCCGACCCGGCGGCCGACCCGCTGCTTGGGCCATTGCTCAAGTTCACGGCTGCCCAGGATCCAACCACGGGCGAACGCACCTACCCGGTAGCTGGTGGATTTGCCTACCCACGCATCAAGGCCGGTACTTTCGGTGGCAAGTTTACGCTCGATAAGAAAGCTAGCGACTTTAAGGATACCGACGATCCCTTCCCCATAGCTGATGGCAAGTTCTTTGTTGTCAAAGTCCCACCCGATGCCACGATCCAGCCAGTCGCCGATGAAGATGGTAATGTGAATTCCGATGGTATTATGGCGATTTACCAGGTGTGTGTGCACCTGGGCTGCCTGGTGCCGTATATCGCGTCGGAAAAGCGCTTCATCTGCCCGTGCCACGGCTCAACCTACGAGCGCGATACGCAGTATGTACGCGGGCCAGCGCCACGTAATCTGGATCAGTTCCGTGTGAAGATTACCAACGGCACCATTGTGGTGAACACCGGCCAGCGTGTGCTCGGTGAGTCGCACGCCTAATAATGTACAGTCAGAAGGCAATCGCACATTCAATAGCTCAACTCGCACGCGTTGCCTTTCCACTTGTTCCTTGAAACACTAGAGGGAGCAACCACAGTATGGCCACACAGCAGGTCGAGCGACCCGGCGGGATGCGGCGACTGATGGCCTGGGTCACTGAAGTGGGGCGTTCGTTCTTCCCCAGTATGGGCCTGGCCGACTGGCGTTCGGTGCTGCGCGGCGATCCGGCACCGCGGCCCAACCCGCGTATGCGCGTGCATAGCAATAGCTTCTGGTACCATATTCGCCCGCGCGCACTCCCCGAAGAGGCTACCGCCTGGTACTACACCGTGGGCCTGGGCTGGTTTAGCTTCTTCCTGTTTATGGTTGAAGCAATCACTGGTCTGGTCTTGATGATCTTCTATATCCCTTCGGCCAGTGAAGCCTACCCCAGCATGGTCAAGATTATGACCGATGTGCCGCTGGGGAACCTGATGCGTAATGTGCACCGTCTTGGCGCGCACCTTATGGTGGCGATCGTGACCTTGCACATGATTCGCACCTACATTACGGCGTCGTACAAGGCACCGCGCCAGTTCATCTGGGTAACCGGCATGGTGCTGCTGCTGTTGACGCTGGTGCTTTCGTTTAGTGGCTACCTGCTGCCGTGGGATCAACTGGCCTACTGGGCGGTAACGATTGGTAGCTCAATGGCCGATGCAACCCCTGGTTTAGGCGATGCGATCAACAAGCTGCTGCGCGGCGCGGTTGATGTTGGCGGGCAAACACTCCTACGCTTCTACCTGTTGCACATCTTTATGCTGCCGGGTATCGCGATTGCGCTAATTAGTATTCACTACTATGCCGTGCGCAAGCAGGATATTTCGCCCATTCACGAGCTGTTCGATGGCATGCCGCCTACCAAGCGCAAGGTGCCCTTCCTACCCGACCAGGTATATTTGGAAGTGGCGGCGATTGCGTTCCTGACCTTTGGCTTAATCGCCATCAACCAGTTCTTCTGGAACGCAACCCTGGAAGGCCATGCCAATGCGTTTGTCACGCCCCAGCATACTAAAGCGCCGTGGTATTTCCTCTGGCTACAGGGTATGTTGAAGGTTGGCGACAAATTCTTCTTTGGCCTGCTGCTAGCGGGCGTGATGTTTGGCGGCTTGTTCCTGCTGCCATATATCGATCGCAACCCAAGCCGCAAGTTTAAGGATCGTAAAGTCGCCCTGGCCGGGCTGGTGGTGGCGATGGTTCTGCTTGGCTTCCTGACCTATGCTGGTTTGCCAGCCTATGGTATTCAGGAAACTGCGACCAGTGAGCTGGTATTTGAGTGGGTGCCAGGCGAAGGTGAAGGTAAAGTGGACGAAGTGCCATTCGATGCACTGCCTGCATCCGCCTGTACGGTTGACTCATTTACGGGTGGGTTCACAACCTGCGATGAGCCATCGCTCAGCCCTGAGTCAAAGGCGATGTTTGAGGAATTTCTGGCCGATGTGGCCCGCTGGAAGCAGCTTGACAAGCCCTTTGCCAACCAGGGCGGCGATGCCACCCTAACGGTAGAACCCTGGCAGCTGAACCAGGAAGGCCAGGTTGAGCTTGAGAAGATCACCCTGGTGATTACCGTCGATGGTAAGCAGCAAGCACCTGCGGTGCGCTTCCTCAGCCGCGCGAAGGATAATCTCCGGCAGTAGCAATTAGCGTGCGCGCCAGTGGTATCGCTGGCGCGCCTTGGATAGTGGAAACGAACAATGACGCGTAATTTGACAATCGCGACGGTGTTCCTGCTCGCCGCCACGCTGCTGCTCGGCTATATCTGGGTGCGCGAGAATACAGTGCTGGCGCAGCGAGAAGAACGTTTTAATGGTGCGCTGCTTTCTCGCGGCGCGCGCGACTACGAGCAATATTGCGCGAACTGCCACGGCCTCACCGGCGAAGGCGGCGTCGCGAATGGTGCCCCGCAG
>JAFEAS010000243.1 GCA_018266315.1 Chloroflexi bacterium SZAS-1
CGTGCCCCAGTAGCGCTCGCGCGAAATCGCCCAGTCGATGTTGTTCGCCAGCCAGTTGCCGAAGCGACCATTTTTGATATGCTCAGGCACCCAGTGGATTTCCTGATTATTTGTTACCAGGCGCTCTTTCTTCGCCGTGGTGCGGATATACCACGAGGGCTTAGCATAGTACAGTAGTGGCGTTTTGCAGCGCCAGCAGAATGGGTAGGCATGCTTCACCCGTCCGCTGCGGAACAGCAGCCCGCGCTCGCGCAAATTGCGCGTGATCACCGTGTCGGCCTGTTTGAAGAACATACCGCCAAAGCCAAGCGCATCGAACACCGGGTAAGTCTGGCCGTTCAGATCAACGGAGAATAGTGTGGGCAGGTTGTATTTGCGGCCCATTTCCAGGTCGCCATAGGCTGGCGCGATATGCACGATCCCGGTGCCATCATCCAACGACACGAAATCGTCGGCCACCACCATATAGGCATGATCCAGGTCAGGGCTATCGCCCGCGCCGGGCACGCCATCGTACAGCCGCTGGTAGCGCACGCCCCACAGCGCATCGCCCTTGAAGCGATCGAGCACCACATAGTTGCCCTCGCCCAATACCCGATCGGCAAGCGCTGCGGCGAGCACCAGGCGCTCAGGCTCGGCTGAGTCGCCCGTGTATTCAACCAGCACATAATCGGCATCGGGCTTGAGCGCCAAAGCTACGTTGGCTGGCAGCGTCCAGGGCGTGGTCGTCCAGGCCAGGAAGGCTGCACCGGCGAGCTGCGCATCGTGCGGGTGGCCGCTTGGCTGGTGGCGAAAGCGAAGCCACACGCTTGGGTCATCGACATCATCTTCAAAGCCTAATGCCACTTCGGCATCGGCCAGGGTGGTGCCACAGCGTGGGCAGTGCATCGTCACTTTATAGTCGCGGAACAGCAGATCACGATCCCACAGCTGCCGTAGAATCCACCATAACGACTCGATGTAGCTGTTGTCGTAGGTAGTATATGGGTTATCGAGATCAAGCCAGAACGCGATGCGATCGGTTAGTCGCTCAAATTCATCGACATAGCGGTTCACGCTTTCTTTACACTTGGCGTTGAACTCTTTGATGCCATATTTCTCGATGTCGGGCTTACCACTGAACCCCAGCTCTTTCTCAACTTCAACTTCGACTGGTAGGCCGTGGGTATCCCAGCCGCCGCGCGCGCCAATGACATAGCGACCACGCATGCGCTGGTAGCGCACAATCAGGTCTTTCGTCACCCGCGCTTCCACATGGTGCACGCCGGGGCGGCCATTCGCCGTGGGTGGCCCCTCGAAGAAGATAAATGGGTGCTCGCGATCGCCAGCAGCAAGCGCCTGCTTAACAATGTCGTGCGATTGCCACCACTGTGCAACCCGCTGTTCAAGCGCTGGGAACGATAATTTCGCATCAACATCCTGAAATGGCATAGCTCCTCCCGATATCCTCTATGAGCAACAAAAAACCCCGCCCCCAACCCAGGGACGAGGCATCAAAACCCCGCGGTACCACCCCGCTTGGCGCATATGCGCCCGCTTCGTGAGGTGCCATCACACCTCCGCCTCAGTAACGTGAGACGAACCCGGAAACAACTACTTACGAAAAGCTTGATGGGCGGGTTCTAAAATTCAGCGTACCCTGCCGCACACCAACTCGCGTTCGCCGTTCAGCTCAGGAGCGATCTTCACTGGGTTGCCTGGCGCGCCTCACACCAACCACGCGCTCGCTGCACAGCAAACTACCAGCTACTTGTCTCCGTCGGTGCATGTGGCGCTATTGTACCACACCCTGGCAAAAGTGCCATACACAGAAGGTCGCATTCTCCTGCTCGCAGCGGCATACAAAAACATGATAAACCTTGACACATAAAGAACATTTGTGCTATAGTGAAGCAGTGAAAGCACCGGCCTGTAGTGGAGCACGCCCATGAGCAGAGACTTAAATAAAGTGCAACTTACTGGCCGCCTGGGTGCCGATCCCGAGCTACGACAGACACCCCAGGGGCACACTGTTATCACATTTCGCGTCGCCTCAAACCGCTCGTGGCGCACCACCGAAGGCGAAACCCAGGAAGACACCGAATGGTTCCGCGTGGTGGCGTGGAATAAGCTCGCCGAGATCTGCAGCCAATGGCTCACAAAAGCAGCGCGCGTCTACGTCGAAGGCCGCCTGCAAACACGTCAGTGGCAAGATCAAGATGGGCATACCCGCTCACTCAGCGAAGTCATTGCCAGCGATATTATCATCCTCGATTCTCGGCGCGAACCTAACCCCAACGCTACTGCTGCGCCTGGCACACTCGCCGCATCCACCGCCGCCGTCGATGCGCCAGCAACATACCCTACGCACAGCTCGCGCGCTGTGGCATTACCCCGCGGTACAAAAGCGCTAGAAGAGGAAGATTTACCATTTTAGAGCCATCTGCTGCACAAACACGCCGTAGGCGAAGCGAGGAAACTCGTTTCGCCTTTTTCGTGAATATGGTTTATTATAAAGTGTGAGTAGCATTTTACCCCTTACACCTTAGCCTACTACAGTAGCTCGTGCCAGTCAGCGTGCAGTGATATGCAAGCGCTTTCCAGTGCGTGCAAAATCGCTTATTATAATGCGTAACTTTTTTGTTATACTAGCAGTTTATATGAATAGAAACATTTTGAAATGCCACCGTGCATGAACCAATTTCTGTAACAGCATAGCCCTAGGCTAGTGCTGTGGTTGTTGCTGAATGCACAATTAAGGAGAGCCCGCAAATGCATATTTTAGTTGCTGATGATGATCTGCCAAGTGTAAAATTAACATCTTTTCTTTTAGAAGAAGCTGGGTACCGTGTTTTTAAAGCCTATGACGGCCCCAGCATTTTGCAAGTTATCGAGCAGTATAACCCTGATCTTGTGTTGCTCGATGTTTCTATGCCTAAATCAAATGGCTTCGATATCTGCCGCCAAATCCGGCGCACCTCCGATGTGCCGATTATTTTCCTCTCGGCACGCTCACAGCTTCAAGATCGCGTCATGGGCTTGCAGATCGGCGGCGACGATTATTTAGTCAAACCATTTGAGCCTTCAGAATTGCTTGCACGCGTGGAAGCAGTGTTGCGCCGCCGCAATAGCGACATGCTCAACCCATCGGCGCGGCTCAGCCAGGGCGGCATCACCCTCGATCCCGTCGAACATAAAGTGCTTTTCGAAGATGGCCGCACCATCGAGCTGACCCCACTCGAATTTCGCCTGCTGTACTACCTGATGAAGAACGCTGGCCGCGTGCTGAATACCAGCCAGATTCTCAGCAAAGTGTGGGGCTACGACTACGAGGGCGAAAGCAATCTTGTCGCTGTATACATTCGTCGTTTGCGAACGAAGATTGAAAAAGACGCCGAGCATCCGCACCATGTTCTGACGGTGCGCAACCTTGGCTACAAATTCGAAATCTAAGCTTTCGCTATCTTCCGCCACTTTGCTACCACCGACCAAGAGAGTAGCGACAGCCATGACTGCTGGTGAAGCTGTTACTGTTCGTGCCAAATCTCGGATGTCGCTTCATCGAAGCGACATCCTGCGAACTGTCGCTCCACTCCTTGGTCTAGCCTTCGGCTGGTGGTTTGCAGCTATCCCCCGCTCGCCATTAGTAACGCTCTGCACCATTTTCTATGCCCTTGTGCAGATCACGCTTGTCTTCGCACGCCGACGGCGGCGCACAACCGCCTTCACGTCTGCCAGGCCAACAACAGCGTGGATTGCCGCTGGAGTCGATCTACTTTTCAGCATCTTCCTTCTCACACAAGCAAATACACTGGGTCAGACGGTATACCCGCTGTACTTCTTGCTCATCCTGCGCGCGCTTACGAACTACCAACGCTTGCCCATGGCGATGGTATTGCCATTTCTATTTGGCCCCCTTTATATGTATGCCGCATCGCTCGCGCCCGCCCTCCCTACCAATACAGCGCGTATCGCTCAGAGCGAATGGCTGCTCCTTGGTATTAGCCTGGGCATTGGTGTCGTGGCTATCTGGGCTAACTCGCTCCAACAGCGCGCGAACGTCGCATTACGCCACGAGCTGCGGGCAGAGCGCATGGGCCGCGAAGCGCGGATTGGCGATCTGGAGCGAAGTGCTAACGATTTACGCGCCCGTATGCGCCAGCTGCACGCACTCGAAGAAGGGTTGCGCGTCATCACAAGCACCTTAAGCCTCGATGATGTGTTGAATCAGATCGTTGACAGTACCGTGCAGATGTTAGGGGCAGCCCGCGTTCATGGCATCGCGCTTTCGCTCCAGCAGGATGATGGCTACGAGCACCGCATGTTTATGATCGAGAGCGCAAAGGGCGATGCCTGGGCCGATTCGCTCACCCGCCGCGCCATTACCCAGACAGTACCGATTATCATTACCAACACAGCCCACGATGCTGAGCTTGCCGCAACTATGCCCGCTGAGATGGCCGCAGTGCTGTGTGTGCCTTTATTCGTTGGCGATGGCCCCGCACAAGGTGCGCTGACAGTGGTCAGTAACACGTCTTCGGCCTATTCTAGTAGCGATGCCCGCCACCTCACGGCGCTATCGATGCAGGCCGGTATTGCGATTAACAATGCCGAGCTGCATAGCCGGATTCGGCAGCAGCAGCAGCTGCTCGAGGCTGTGCTACGCGACATTAACGATGGCCTGGTTGTGCTGAATGCTGAAGCTCAAGTCGTCGTAACGAACGCCTTCGGCCAGGCCCTGCTCGAAGATGACATCTACGGTGAACCGCTGACACAGCAACTCGCCGCTCTGGCCGAAGCTATTCGTGATACTGAAAATCCAACACTGATGAGCGAGCTGCACTTCGGCCAGGATGACGAAGAGATGGGCCAGTTCTACCAGGCCTATGCTTCGCTAGTGCGCTATAACGAAAGTGAAGAGCCGCTCGTGGCGATTGTGCTGCACGATGTAACCGAGCAGAAAGTCGAAGAGAAATCGCGTAGCGACTTTATTTCGATGGTTGCACACGAATTACGCAACCCGCTCAACTCGCTTAATGGCTTCATCAAGATTGTGCTGCGCGGGCAAGCCGGTGCGCTCACCTCACTACAAAGCGAATTTCTGACGATTGCCGATAGTCAGGTAGAGCTTCTAAAAAGCCGGATTTCTGAATTCCTGGAATATAATCGTATCGAGGCTGGTCGGCTGGTGCTTGACCCGAAATGGAATGATCTCGCACTATTGGTGGCTGGCACCGCCACGCGCTTAAGCTTACAAGCCAACCAGAACGGCCTTGAGCTTGTAAACGAGGTCGATTCGCAGCTTCCCGAGTGTATTTTCGATAGTGAGCGTATCGGGCAAGTGCTGAATAACCTGATCGAAAATGCGATTAAAGCAACGCCCCCCGGCGGTACAATTACGCTGCGCTCGGAGCTTAAAGCCAATGAGGTATGGCTGCGAGTATGCGACACTGGCGTAGGTATTCCTAAAGAGGAACAGGGCAAAATCTTTCAACGCTTCTACCGCGCCCACAACCGCGCCTCCAGCAAGGGCAACCATCTGGGCTTAGGGCTCACGATCTGCCAGCAGATTGTGGTGGGCCATAATGGCCGCATTTGGGTGGAAAGCGAAGAAGGGCAGGGCAGCCGCTTTAGCTTTGCGCTCCCCCTCACTCCACGCGAAGTAACCGTCAACCAGTAATCACACTTTACCCACCGGCACTGTACCGGCCCTAAGTTGGCAGCTACGGTATTTTTGTGCTCCCCAAGATTTCTTCTACCTTCCCCCAGCCCGTGAATGTTTTGTTAACCTTTACCCAGAATTGTTCATAGATGGCTCAGCCCGACCTACTACAATTGGCAGGTAGAGGAGCAACGACGCTCATGGAAGTATCATGGGCTCAATGTGAGAAGGAAGCCATGAAAATAGCATTTATTGCGCTTCCCAATGAGGATACATGGATTACCCCGCCCTTACCAGTGGCGTACCTTGGGGCTTTGCTTGAGCAGCAGCGCCACATTGTGCGCATGTACGATCTTGCATTGCGCGAAGGCACTACCCCCGCTGAAATCCTTAGCTCGGTACAGGCATTCCGTCCGCACATTATTGTAATTGCAGGGAATAACGCAGCGGCTTGCGCGCCAATCGAAGCAGCGTTGAGCGCATTACCAGCGTGCATTGTATTGCTCAATCTTAATCTGCGTAGCGCTGCTCCGGCCCAGGCGCTCGCCTGTGCACTCTGGTCGCTCGAAAAGCCAAGCGAGCCAACCGATGAACAAAGTGTTATCTTTGAGGCACTAATGGATCTCGATGATGACCTCGATGCTTTACCATTTCCGGCACGGCATCTGCTATCGCTCGAACAATACCCGCTCTTCACGCCATTGGGTGAGTTACAAACAACCTTACTCACCGGCCAGCAGTTTGGAGCCGATAGCTACATTCCGCGCAATCCGGCGCTGATTGTTGCCGAGCTGCGGAGTGTTGCGCGCGAGCACGGGATTCATCACTTCATCTTCCAGGGGCCGCTACTTACGGCCGATGCTGTATGGCTACAGGACTTGTTGTATCACCTGACAACCTCAGATGTAGGCATTGGATGGGAAGGCCGCGCCGACTATCGGCAGCTCAATAGCGAGGTATTACGCCTCTGTCGGCGGGCGGGCTGCGAACGGCTCTGCCTACCACTTGATGCGCGCGACGTCTTAGAATCGAAGGAAACACGTGCGGCGCTGTTTCGGCTGGTAGAACAGGCACACGCTCTCGGTATTACTATTCGCGCGCAGATCGAACTTAACCCATCGTACACAGCGATGCCTATGCTGGTCGATATTGCTGCGACATTTGGACTCGACGATGTACAGTTCAGCATGGCGGCTGCTCCTACAGAACAGCAACGTAGCGATATCAGTATCGAGCTTGAGCATATTACCGAAATGGTTCAGTCGCGCTATCGGTCGAGCGTGAGCCGTCAATTCTTTATTGAGCGATTTGGGCCACGGATGGGGCCGATTCTCTGGCGGGCAGGTCGTTCAGGGCTGCTAGGGCGGGCCTGGCAGCGCCGCGCCGATGGAAGAGAGCAACTTAGCCGCCGTGCCCTCGCGCGTGGTGCCAGTGCATAAACATCAGTAGTGCTCAATGCTCGGCAAAACTCGATGAACAGGGCGCGATCTCATACAGATCGCGCTTTTGCTTGGGGCTTTCGCTTGTGTGTATGGGCCTGTGGCAGTACGGTATGTTGCCTTTTCTGCTTGATGGTTTGCGCGGAGTACAAACCATTACCAAGCTCGTGAAGCTACTCCTCGGCTAGGGGAAGGATTCGACTAGACTGGGCATTGCATGAAAAACCAAAGGCGGCAAACGAATGTAGTACAACAACGAGTATAATAACAACCCTTCACAGAGTGTTAGGGTAAGAACGATGAGCGGTTTCTTCGCAGAGGGCGATCTCTCGCCCAATCGCATTGAGCTTGCGCGGCGGCAGGCTGCCGCAGGCGCAGGCTATATCGACCTCACGAGCAGCAACCCTACGCAGCAAGGGCTACTCTTTCCAGCCGACATATTACAGCACGCCGCAGCAACATATCTGGCGAACCGACGCTATACCCCCGACCCACACGGTAACCCGGCTGCGCGCGACGCGATTGTGCATTACTATGCCACGCGCACCCCGGCAATAAGCCTACCGCCCGATGATATTTTCATCACCGCAAGCACCAGCGAGGCCTATGGCCTACTTTTTGCGCTGCTTACTGCGCCAGGAGACAATGTGCTCGCCCCGGTGGTAAGCTATCCGCTGTTCGAATACCTGGCCGAAATTTACCGGGTTGAGCTACGGCCCTATGCGCTCGACGCGGCGCGGGGCTGGCGGATCGACCCGGCGAGCCTGCACGCCCAGGCCGACGAGCGCACCCGCGCAGTGCTGATCATATCGCCACATAACCCGACTGGTATGGTTGTACAGCACGCGCTGCCCGCGCTGACCAGCCTCGGGCTACCAGTTATCTGCGATGAAGTATTTGCAGGCTTTCCATACGGCGTCGCCGCCGTGCCGCCGCTGGGCGCGCTCCATCCCGAATTAGCGGTCTTTCACCTGAATGGTATCTCGAAACTGTTCGCGCTGCCCGATCTGAAGCTCGGGTGGATCGCACTGAGCAGCCCGGCAAGCACGCAATTTGGCGAACGCCTTGAGCTGCTCAATGACACTTTTCTTGGCGCGAACTCGCTGACGCAATCCATGCTGCCAAGTTTATTTGCGCAAGGTGGCGAATTCATCGCCCAGATGCAAACGCAGATCCGCCACAACCTTGATGCGGCATTACAGGCATTCGCGCATAACCCCCACTTCGTGGTGCAGCCGCCAGATGGCGGGTATTACCTCTTTCCCGAGGTACGCGGATGGAACGATGAAGAAGAATTGGTGTTACACTTACTCGGCAATGGCGTCCTGGTACATCCTGGTTACTTCTATGGGTACGAGGTTGGCACCCATATAATGATTTCCGCCCTGACCGAACCAACGCGCTTTGCCACCGGGCTTGAGCGCCTGCTGGCAGCGCTGGACAGATAAATTGAGGAGTCGTGCATGGCAGTTTCGCTGCGTTCACAACCACAGATTAAGCTTCTGCGCGAGGCCGGGCGCCTGGTAGCCGAAACCTTCGCGTTGCTACGCCCCCATATTCAGCCGGGCATTACCACCCGCGAGCTCGATCGGATGGCCGAGAAATTCATCCGCGATCATGGCGCAATCCCGGTATATAAGGGCTATAACGGCTTCCCTGCCACGATTTGCGCTTCGGTCAATAATGTTATTTGTCATGGCTTCCCCAGCAAAACGCCCCTGCACGAAGGTGATATTGTGGGCAT
>JAFEAS010000244.1 GCA_018266315.1 Chloroflexi bacterium SZAS-1
TACTCGCCTGCGCGCCGTTGGCCTTCCGCTACGACCTGCACCCTGGCGATACGATTAAACTTCTAACCGAAACCGGCGAGCGCGCCTTTACCACCGCGGGTGTGTACGCCGATTATGGATCGGATCAGGGCGTCGTGATGATCGACTTGCCGCAATACCAGGCGCTGTGGAACGACCCGCAGATTTCATCGCTGGGCGTTGATGCTGCGCCCGGCCAGGATGTTGATGCGCTGGTGCTGCAGCTGCGCAGTCTGGTAGGCAACGACCAGATTCTGAACATTCGCTCGAACCGCGCCCTGCGCGAAGCCTCGATCGACATCTTCGACCGTACCTTTGCGATTACGACCGTCCTGCAGCTGCTGGCGACGATTGTGGCCTTCATTGGCATCCTGGCGGCACTTATGGCGTTGCAGCTCGAACGCGCGCGCGAGCTAGGCATGTTGCGGGCCATCGGCCTCACGCCGCGCCAGCTGTGGGGCGTAGTGATTTCGCAAACCGGGCTGGTGGGCTTCACCGCCGGGCTGCTGGCGCTGCCGGTGGGGGTGATGCTGGCGCTCGTGCTGGTGTATGTCATCAATAAGCGCTCGTTCGGCTGGACACTGCTGTTCCGGCTGGATGGCGGGCTGTTCGCCCAGGCGATGCTGGTGGCGATCAGCGCGGCGCTGCTGGCCGGGCTTTACCCCGCCTGGCGCATGAGCCGCACGCCACCGGCGCTAGCATTGCGCGAAGAGTAGTGTTCCGAAAATCTCACTGTTTCGCAAAATCTGGGTGTCATACCAAATCCGGTCGAACACTTGCATATCATGCTCGACGCATTACCCACTACAAAGCCAAGAACGTCGTTCGTAATGTGTAGTATCGTACTGAAGTTGGTATGAGAGGTTATGGCGTGAGCGGGGTGGCGCGCACAATCGCGCGGGTGGGGTTTGCGGCAGCCAGCAACTCTCGCCAATCGTCGGCGGGCGGCTCGGGAATGCGCAGGCCGGTGTATACGGCGCGCATGTTCGCGCGATACCAGCCAAACTGGAGTAGCGGCTCAATCAGCACCGCCGTATCGGGGCGCTGGCCCAGCGCTACACGCACGTACAGCAGCGCAAAGCTATCGCGATCCTCGGCGGTTAATACAACCGCGTTTGGTGGTGCGGCCGCCAGCTCATTCACGGCATAGGTGCGCGCCTGGGTATCGCCGCTAGCATTAACCTGTGCGAATGTAGCAGGCAGCGGCCACAACAATGCTACGCCGATTGCCACCGCTGCGAACGGCGTCACCAAGGCTCGGCGCGTATACAAGCTTTGCAGCACCGTCGCCGCGCCCAGCCCGATCCAGATAGCCAGTATCACCAGCACCGGGATAAGATGTACTGCGTAATCGGGGGTGTTGTAGCCAAGGGCGAAAACCGCCTGCGCCGCTACCAATGCTGCCGAAACCCACAGCCACCAACGCATACGCGGCGCACCATAGCACAAGCCTACCACCGCCAGCGCCAGCCCTGGCCCGCTAAACTGCCGTAGCAGTAGTGCCCCACCATCACGCAGACGCTCACCCGCCTGGGCCAGCGGTAAGCCAAATGCGAGCGGGCGATACAGCGCGCCCGTTACCAGCCACCAGAATCCGCCCCAGGTATCGGCACTACCCCAATTCACCGCCGGGTGAGCAGCGGCGCGCAATGGCACGTAGAGGTACACGCTCAAACCTACCGCCAGGCCCGCAATGGCTGCGGCAAGCTGTCTGATCGTCATGCTGCGCCTAAGCGACAAACGTAAACAGCTGGATAGCAGCCAGGCCACGACAAACAGGCCAATCGTCACATGATTGCCCAGCGCCAGCCCGGCCACCAGTCCGTGGGCGAGCCATCCGCGCCAGGTTGCGGGCGGTGCGGCCATACACCACAGTAGCAGCGCGGCGAAGAGCGCGTTCAGCGTGTACACTTCGGCAATAACCGCCTGCGACCAGAATAGCGGGGCTGTGCCAAGCGCCAGCGCTGCCAGCGCAGCAGCACGAGCGCCCCAGGCGCGCGCGCCAAGCCGCCGCACGAGTGCATATATTACCAGGCAAGCTAGCAGCCCTGCCGTCGCCGAGAGCAGATTCAGGCGAAAGGCTGCTTCGCCGAGCGGGATGCGCAGGAATGGTTGCGCCAACAGCACATAGGTTGGGTAGCCACTGGGGTGCGCCACGCCCAGCGTTACCGCCGCTACCGCCAGGTCGCCGCTATCGGCACCGTTATGCGCCCAGGTGATGCTCGGGGCCATCGTGCGAGCATAGGCCGTAGCGAGTACGCTCAGTGCCACTACTGGCAGGGTATCGGCGGCGTTGCGCTTCAAACCTCGCCTGGTGATTGAAGCTTGTAGTTTCGGGAGCAAAGCGCTGTTCATAAAAGCCTGTATAGAATACAACAACTGACCACACAGCCCGGCCGCATGGTCAGTCGTTTCGCATGAGCATATCCTATAGCGCGGGCAATCGCGAATACCTGCGCACTAATCTACATCGCACGGTGGCACATCCTGCTCGGGCGCGGCCGGAACTGCGGCGGACTGGCGCTGCATGGCCTCAGCCTTAAACAATAAACTCATCCCCAGCGTCAACGCCAGCAGCGCCCACACCCCCACGCCAACCAGCGGCTGCGCAGGCGCGCCGGTATTGGGCAGCGCACTTGGCTGCGGTACCCGCGCCGCCAGAGCATACAAGCTGAAGTGTGGCAGCTGCGTACACACACGGCTATTTGCCAGGTCGAGCGTGCTGGGCAAGCGTTCCCATTGCTTCGTATCGGGGTTGAACAGCTCGACGGTAAATGCCGCCGGGTCGCCAATCACGGCAAGATCGGCAGCAGCATAGGTAAAGCACAGCGTCACCGGCTGCGCAAAATTAGGCTTAACCAGCGGCTGCCCACTTACATCAAAGAAGGTCAATTCAACATGCGGGCCAAAGAAGCGCTCGCCCGCATTTAGCCCCGGCGATGCGCTTGCCAGAATAAGCTTCGCCTCAAGCTCGCCGTCCTCACTCAAATCGCCTGGCTCAATTTCAACCGACCAGGGGCAGTTTTCGAGTGCCAATGCCGAGTTGCGATTCACGCGCGTGCGTACAACCCGCGGCACATTGGGCGAAGGATCATCCGGGCGCACGCTGCAGCGCCGATCGCGCCCTTGCTCGGTAGGCTCTGGCTGTTCAGTCGCATCTGGTGGCTCGGTAGGGCGGGGGGTGCGGGTTGGCACTGTTTGCCCAACTGCTGAGCCGGGCGGGGCCGCCCAGGCTGCGCTCGTGGCACCAAGCGCAAGCAGCACCAGCGCCAGTAGAGTGTATGCCAACCAGCGAAGTGTGCGCGTGGGTACGTTCATGCTCATACGTACTCTTCCTTCCCTGTGAATGTATCGTAATGGGTAAATCGCTACAGACACACCATACAATACAGACATTCCGATTATATTACGATTGCTGAATGTATAAACGCAAAAATAAGGTGATTTGGTACGTATTTAAAAGAATACTACTAGCAATAGACACTACCCGCTATAATTACTTAATTTTAGAGCAAATACCTGTTTTATGTAGATGTAATCGAATTGTAATCTTATTTCTATATATACTATTTCAATGTTGTGAACACGGGGAGAATTGTAATCTAAAGCATTGTTTGCCGAACATTAGTTGCTTTATAGTGTGATTATATTCTTGAGCTTGGGCAATTGGTATGTCAGCACAGCAATCTATTCAACATCCTTCGCTGCGACGCCTGCGTATTCGCTGTCGCTATCTAGTTCTCCTCATACTACTAGCAGCGCTCATTGGGGCAGCGCTGAAGGGGTGGCAGCTGTATACGGATATCCAGGCCCTCCGTCAGGATGCTGCCGAACTCGCCACGGTAGTAGCGCAGCCCGATCTCCCGCAAATTACCGGGCTGGGGCCACTATTAGCGCGTACCCGGAGCGATGCGCAGAACTTGCGCGATGCGGCGGCTCCGCTGTTGCCAATAACACGCTGGCTTGGCTGGCTGCCGCGCTACGGTTCTGATCTCGCAGCGGCTACCAATCTGCTTGATGCGGCGGTGGAGCTAAGCACGGCTGCCGAAGATGGCTATATTGCGCTGATGCCAGTGCTGCGCCCGGTGCCAGGCGACCAAACCCCGGCACAGGCACTCGCGCAACGCCTGCAGGCGGCCCAGGCTGATTTGCAGCGAGTACGGGCTACACTGGCGCGCGCCACCGATACATGGGCCGACGTGCCCCTGGCCCACCTTTCGCCAGCGTTGCGTGCAACCCTTGAGCCAATCGACCAGCTTTTACCCGCTGCACGCAATGGAATCGACCTTGCGCTGGCCGCACCTGAGCTGATGGGCATGCACGGTCGGCGCGAATACCTGGTGATCGCGCAAAACCCTGACGAATTACGCCCCACTGGCGGGCTGATCACCGCAGCAGGCGTCCTCACTCTTGAGCAAGGCCAGGTCGTTGCATTTAGCATGGGCGACTCGGGCACGGTGAATAATTACGGCAATGGCCCCTACCCCGATGCGCCCGCACCACTCCAGCACTATATGGGGATTGATCTATGGGCCTTCCAGGATGCCAACTGGTCGCCCGACCTACCAACCGCAGCAAAAACGATAACCAACCTGTATAAACTCGGCGTTGGGCGCACGGTGCAAGGAATTATTACGGTCGATCCAACAGTTGTGGTAGCATTGCTGCAAGTAACCGGGCCACTCACCCTACCAAACCAGGCTGTGCCGCTTACAGCCGACACCGTGCTCAATTACATGCGCAACTCGGTTTTCCTTGGCCCAGCCTCGAATGATCTCGAACGCCAGCAGCAATGGGTGTCGGAGCGCAAGGCATTTATGGCACCGTTGGCAACTGCCTTGTTGCAAGCATTGCAGCACACACGCCCTGGCGCCGATTGGCTCGCTCTAGGGCGCACATTCGCTGGATTATTAGCCGAACGGCATCTTCAGCTGGTTTTTGATCAGCCAGCCGCAAATACGGTGATCGCGCGGCTTGGCTGGAATGGCGCGTTACAACCAGGCAGCAGCGACTTTCTTATGCTGGTTGACGCAAATGTGGGGTATAACAAGGTCTCGGCCAGTGTACGCCAGTCGCTTACCTACACAATCGATCTCAGCCAACCCCAGGCACCGTTGGCCGAAGTGCAGGTGGTATATACTCACCAGCTCGCCGCATCAGAGCGCTGTGATCAGCGGCGAGGGTTGCGCATGCCCGTGCAGCGTTATGAAGATATGCTCCAGGGCTGCTACTACGATTATCTGCGCGTGTACGCACCGGGTGAGGCACAGCTCATTACTGCCCTTGCCCCAGCAGTGCCGGGTGCGTGGATGCTTACCGGCATGGGCACAGACGGTACCGTCGATGTGCAACCTGGTATTGCTGGTACGCATGAATTCGGCGCACTATTGGTAACGCCGCCGAGTGAAACGCGCCGCTTTTTCGTGCGCTACCGCCTGCCTACCAGCGTGGTAGTGCGCGACGAACAGGGTTGGCATTACCAGCTCAAGCTTCAAAAGCAGGCGGGCACACCACCGCTACCTGCAACGGTGCGGGTGCGGTTGCCACAGGGCACGGCGGTGCTTACCACCAGCCTGCCAGCAGTACAGCACAACAGCCACGAGCTGGTGTTCCAGCTTATGCTTGCCCGCGACCAAATGCTAGACGTGGTATTTACGGCTGCTCAGTAAACCAGATGAAATCGATGCCGACCGGGGATTGGCCTTTGGCCGTGAGCAGCAGCGCGACTTCGGAGTAATGCTGCATGCCATGCAGTACGACATGTTGAAGCATGCGCCAGAGCTGAAATGTGTTCTCCCCTACCGTTCGCTCGGCAGCCAGGTCGGCAGCGCTAAAGCCCGCAATGAGCTGCTGCCAGGCGGCTTGCTCGGCCTGTACGCCCGCGCGCAATGTTTCTAGGTTTGGGTATGCTTTTACCTGAATCCCCCGACTACTACGGCCATGTTCGACGGCATTACGCCACCAATGCTCCCAATAGAGAACATGAAACAATAGATCGTGGATCGAACCAAGGCCATAGCCTGGATGCTGGTGATAATCGGCAGCACTCAAGCGCGCTGCGCAATCAAG
>JAFEAS010000245.1 GCA_018266315.1 Chloroflexi bacterium SZAS-1
CACCAGTAAGTACCAGGTGTTTGCACCATTTGAATTGCGCGGGCAGCAATCGGTGCCAAGCGGCTGGGCGAAGCTGCGCGTCGCCTACCCGGCCTCGGGCGCAACCACCCAGAATGGCGCGTCAATTGCGGTGTCGGGCACGCTGTTCCAGCAGTACGAGCCTGTGGGTATCTGGATCACATTGCCCGATGGTAGTGTGCGCGGCCTGCCGACGCAGCTAGCCGATGGCAATGGCGACTTCTATGCCGTGCTGGCGATCGACGAGCGGCTGCCAGTGGGTGAGTACAAGCTCACGGCCAGCGGGGTTTACAGCGGGCGGCTGGTGATTACCGACTTCAGCGTGAATGGCGGCTCGTTCATTGGCACGTCGCCCGATGGGCCTGAAGACCCCAATACGCCGTTTGTTCAGGGCAGTAATTTTGGCGATGGCACGCTGGGCGAGCCAACTAACATCAATGGTGCCGAGGGCAACGCCGGGCCGGAAATAACCCCACCCGATACGCAGAACTGCGGCGACCCGGCCAGCTTGTGGACAAGTAATTGCTAATCAGGCGCGGGTACTAGTGTGTAGGTACGCGGCGGCGCATCCCCAAAGGGTGCGCCGCCATACTGTTTTATGGTTCGAGCACGATTTTGCCAAACTGCTCGCCCGCCTCAAGCAGGCGTTGGGCGGCGGCACCCTCGCGCAGCGGCATCACCCGATCGACCACCGGGCGCAGCCGCCGCCGGAACACCAGATCCATCACCGCGCGGAATTCGGCATCGTTCGCCATGGTTGAGCCGATCAGACTAATCTGGTTCCAGAACAGCAGGTTCAGGTCGGTTTCGGCGAAGCGCCCGGTGGTTGCGCCAAAAGTTACCAGCCGCCCGCCCTTCGCCAACGAGCGCACGCTGCCTGCCCAGGTGGCCGGGCCAACATTTTCCAGCACCACATCGACGCCGCGCTTGCCCGTGCGCCGCCATAGCTCCTTCGAGAAATCGACCGCGCGGTAGTTAATCGTTTCGTCGGCCCCGAGCTCAATGGCGCGGCGCTCTTTTTCGGGCGTACTGGTGACGGCATAGACATAAGCGCCCGCCAGCCGCGCGATCTGGATGGCCGCACTCGCCACGCCGCCGCCCGCGCCGATGATCAGCACGCGCTCGCCTGCGCGCAGCCGCGCCTGGCCTATCAGTGCGCGCCAGGCGGTTTGGTATACCAGCGGTACGGCGGCGGCCTCGGCAAAGCCAAAGTCGTCGGGGATTGGGTAGAGGTTGGTGGCGGGCGCAACCGCATATTCTGCCAGACCGCCGGGCGTATGCTCGCCAAACACGCCGAAGCGCACGCATAGGCACTGCTGCCCGGCCAGGCACTGTTCGCAGCGCCCGCAGCCCAGCGATGGGTTAATTACCACGCGCCGCCCAACCCAGGTTTCGTCAACTTCCTCGCCCACCGCCGCAACCACGCCGGCCACATCCGAGCCACCAATATGCGGCATCGCTAGCTTCAGGCCGGGAATACCCTGGCGCACCCACAGATCGAGGTGGTTGAGCGCTACCGCCTTCACTTCAATCAGCGCCTCGTGCGGCCCAACCACTGGCTCGGGCACACTCGCGTACTGAAGTTTCTCAGGGCCACCATGCTCATAAAATACGATCGCGTGCATATCATCTCCTTATTGGCAAGCGGGCAGTGTGCCGCCGAAAAACGGCAGAATGCGGTGAATAACTATCTGCCAGTTTTCAGTTCCTGGTTGCGCTCTCAGCTCTGGCGCATGACTATACCATAGATGCACCTGGCCGCGCGTGCTATCATTGGAAGCGTAACATTGCATATATCGAGAAGGAAGAACGAATGCCTTCACTCATTATTCTGCATACCAACGATATTCACGGGCGTATTGCGGGCCTGGCGCGCATTGCCACACTGGTGGAGCAAGCGCGCGCTGCGCAGCCCGCCACCCCGGTGCTCTATGCCGATGCAGGCGATAGCGAAGAGACCGCGGTGCGCCTGAGCAACCTCACCAAGGGCGTGGCAATGCACCGGCTGCTAAGTGCGGCGGGCTGTGATGTGGTGGCGGTGGGCAATGCTGCGCCGGTGCGCTATGGCTCCGAGGTGCTGGCCGAACAGGCCGCCGCCGCGAGCTACCCGCTATTGCTGGCGAATATGCGCCAGCCGAATGGCGCGCCGGTGCCTGGCGTACAGCTGAGCCTGCTGCATGATCTGGGTGGGCTGCGCCTTGGCTTACTGGGCATCACCTCCGAGGTTGATGGAACGTATGAGCAGTGGTTTGGCCTGAAGATGCCCGAGCCGCTGCCGCTGGTGCGCGAATTGGCAGCGGCGCTGCGCCAGGATGGTGCCGACGTGGTGGTGCTGCTTTCGCATATGGGCCTGGCGGTTGACTGTGAGCTGGCCGCCGGGTTGCAGGGTGCGGTGGACATCATTATTGGCGCGCATACCCACGATTTGCTGCCCAACGGCGAGCAAGTTGGCAGCGTGCTGGTTGCGCAGGCAGGCGAATATGCCCAGCACCTGGGCCGGATCGAGCTGGATTGGGATGGGACGCAGCTCACCGCAACGGCGAGTGTACAGCCCGTGCCCGAGGATACGCCCGAGTCGTTGGCGGTGGTAGCCGAGGTGGCCCGGCTCGAAGCCGAGGTTGCGCACTTCCTGAGCGAGCCGATTGGCGAGCTGACCGCGCCGCTTGATTTTGCCGCCGACCGTGAGTGTGGCGTGGGCAACCTGATGGCCGATGCGCTGCGCGAACGCATGCAGGCCGATGTGGGTCTGGTGGCGGTGGGGCAGGCGTTTACCGGGCCGCTGCCCGGCGGTACGCTCGCGCGGCTGACGCTGTGGGAAGTGTGCAGTAGCTCGGCGAACCCTGGCGTTGCGATGCTCACTGGCGCGCAGCTGTTGGAATTGGTGCAGCGCGGCCTCGACCCGGCATTTGCCGCCGAGACGCCACGCCCACTGCGCGGCCAGGCGCGTGGACTATTCCACCTGAGCGGGGCGACGATGCGTGCTGGTCAACTGTTCGTGGCCGGGCAGCCGCTCGACCCGGCGCGCAGTTACCGGGTTGCGGCTACCGATTGGGAGCTTGAGCCGTATGGCGGCTATACGCCCGAAGCGTGGGGCTTGCAGCCGCGCTACGATGTGCCGATTATTCTGCGCGAGGTGCTCGAAGAATATCTGGCTGTGCACCGACCGGCGGAGGCGCCGATCGGGCGGCTAGGGTAACGCTTCGCTTAGTTGCTGCGAGGGCTACGCTCCCTCGCGCTCCGCAGTAAAGTCAGCCTCACGGTAGAGCATCGGGGACGCATAGTCCCCGAACCCCGCAGCAAAGGGCCGGGGCTTTCGCCCCTGGTCCCAAAAAGAACGTGACCGGCATGTGAAATGCTCGTTGTCATGCCTCTGTTGTGGATGAAGGCAAGGCGTCTTACGAAATACTCGTCGTCAATGAGCGATTACCGTAGGCTGGTTTGGCACAACGGAGGCATGGCCGTACGATATTACAGCCTGTGCAGATTGATGGCTTCAATAATCGCCAATCGCCGCTTTTTTAGTCGTCTGCTGCCAGCGGCAAGCATAACAGAGGCAGGAGCAACAAACTTGTAAATTGGCGACCGCCTAAAATTTGGGGTTCGGGGCGATAGCCCCGGCCGGGGTGCTGGGGTGNNCCAGCGGCCCTGCGGCCTGAGCAAGCTGGCTTGAAGTTGGCACTGGCTCGAAAAGAAAAGCATTGCCATGCCCGCAGAAATTGCCAGCGGCCCTGCGGCCTGAGCAAGCTGGCTTGAAGCTGGCACTGGCTCGAAAAGAAAAGCATTGCGGCCCCACTGCGGGCGTCCTACCGCTGGGCCGCCCGCAGCGCCAGCAACGCCAGTAGCGCAGTGCGCGGCACAATGCTCGATACCAGAATATACTCCTGCGGGCTGTGGTCGAGGCCGCCCACCGGGCCAAGGCCATCGAGCACGGGCAGGCCCAGCCGCGCGAAGTAGTTGGCATACGATACCCCGCCGGTTGCGGCGGCGCGCGCGCTAAAGCCCAGCTCGGCGGCGCATGCCTCGGCCAGGGCCGCCAGCGCGGCGATGGCGGGCGTGCGCGCCATGGGTGGTGCACCCCAGCCGCCGCTCAGCTCGGCGCGTACACCCGGCACGACCTCGCGCGCCACCACCTCGCGGATTGCGGTGACCAGCGGCTCAATATCCTCGGGCGCGAATACCCGCGCGTCGATGGTGGCGCGCGCATAATCGGGCACGGCATTGGGCACGGTGCCGCCCTGCACTACGCCAACGTTCAGCGTAACGCCCGGGCGCAAGCCGTTGAGCGCCTGTAACGCAATGGTGTGATGGGCCAGCGCCAGCACGGCGTGGGCACCTTTCTCTGGCTCGACGCCGGCGTGCGCTGCGCGGCCAAATTCTTCCAGCACATAGTTGCCGCCGCCCTTGCGTGCGCCCACAATATCGCCATTTTCGCGCCCGGCCTCTAGCACCAGCACCATGTCGTACTCGGGGGCGATCGCGCTCATCATCGCCAGCGAGGCGCGCATATCGGTTTCCTCATCGCCGCCACACATCAGGCTGAGCGTGCCAATTGGCGCGAGCAGCCCCAGCTCTTCGAGCGCGGCCATGGCGTACAGCGCCGAAAGCAGGCCGCTCTTGTTGTCGGCGCTGCCGGGGCCGCGCAGCACATCACCATCAATCGTCATTGGGCGCTCGGCGGCGATGCCTACCGGGTAGACCGTATCGAGGTGTGCGGCCATCAGAATACGCAGCTGCCCGCTGCCGCGCACGGTGGCAAGCAGCCCATCGCCAGAAGTTGCATCGGGCCAGCTGCGCAGATCCCAGCCGCGCGCCTGCACCCAGCTGCGCACC
>JAFEAS010000024.1 GCA_018266315.1 Chloroflexi bacterium SZAS-1
CACGCCGCAACCCTACCGCAAGGCGAGCAAGTGGTGGTGAAAGTGCGCCGCCCTAGCGTTGATGTGATTATGGCCGGCGACCTGAATATTATGCGCGACGTGATAACGACCCTTGAGCAGCGCCTGCCCTGGTTGCAGCAATTTGGCGTGGGGGCATTGTTTAAGGAATTCGCTGAGAACGCACTGCGCGAGCTGGATTATACGAATGAGGCATTTCAAGGCCGAGTGATGCGCCAGAACATGCAGCGTCTGTCTTTTGTGCAGATTCCGCGCAGCTATAGTTCCTATTCCACCACGGCGGTGTTAACGCAAGAACGTGTCAGTGGCGTGAAAATATCGCAGGTTGAAGCAATTGACGCGGCTGGCATCGAGCGCGAGCCACTTGCGCTTAATTTTTTCCGGGCGCTGCTGCAACAACTGTTGTTCGATGGCTTCTTCCATGCCGATCTGCACCCAGGCAATGTGTGGGTTAACCTTGAAACGCAGCGGATTGTGCTGCTCGATATGGGCATGGTAGGCCGCCTAAGCCGCTTCGACCGGCTCACATTCGGCCAACTGCTGTGGGCCCTGCACGAGCGCGACAGCACGCTAGTGATGCGCGTGTTGGTGAATGTGTGCCAGCCCGCCCCGGGCGCAGACCTGACCCAGCTGCGCTACGCAATCGAGCGCCTGATCAACACCTATTTGTTAGGCGATGAAACGTCGGTCGATATGGCAAAGCTGACGAACGAGATGCTCGCGCTGCTGGTGCGCTATGGGCTGCGCTTACGCCAGGAGTTTACGCTGGCGTTCAAGTCGATCGGGCAGGGCGAGGCAATTATGCGCATGCTGCTTGGCGATAAGCCTGCCGATTATATTCTCGAAGTAGCCTACACAACGCTGATAGCCATCCTCAAGGAGCAATTTGCCTTCAAGCGGCTGGCCGATACTGTCGCCAAGCCGCTGCTCAGCGATGCAATTGCGCGCGGGCCGGGTTTGGTGCTGGCCGCATCGGCCCTGCTGAGCGACTTCGAGCGCGGCCAGTCGCTGCTGCAGCTGCAATCGGGTGCATTGGCCCGCCAGGCCGCCCAATTCCAGCAGCAGGTTACGCGTAGTGTTCAGCGCATTGTGCTGGCCGCAGCATTAATCGGGCTGTTGCTGGGGGCATCGCTGATATTCATCCTGCCCGTTGAGCAGTATCTTTCGGTGGCTGCCGCCCAGGTGGTGCGCGCAATTGCCGCTGGCAGCTTTGCGCTTAGTGCCATTCTGTTAGTGGTGCTGGCGCTTTCGGCATTGTGGCAAACCTTTCGAGCACCATAGCACCGTATGCAGGTCGCCGCTTGTTGTATGCTGGGGTTTGCGAATTTGTGTTTCTCGTGCGGTGTCCGTCTATATCAGGCACCGCACGAGAAACACCAAGGGCCAAACGGATTGAGTATGAGTGTAGTGAGGTGCGGTGCCAATCGCTCCATACTCAAAAAAGCAGATGCAGTGCTTTTCCTCTGGCTTTAGCGCCCGCGACTGGCCAGGAAATCAATGACATCGATCTTGGTGACAATGCCGGTCACGCGACCTTCATCAACAACCACTGCGGCCTGACTTCGCCCAAAAATCGGGGTTAGCTCCTCCAGCGGCATAGCGGTATCGACGGTGGCAACCTCGTGGGCGTGCAGATCGGTGATCGTGTGATCCATGGCCCCGCCTGAGAGTAAGTAATCGAGCAGGTCGCCCTCGCCAATCAGGCCATGCAGCCCGCCCGTCTCATCAAGCACCGGCAATTGCGAAATGCCGTGCGCCTTCATCATGCGGATAGCTGCCTCAACGCTGGTATCGTGCCGGGCCGAAATCAGCTCGCGCGGGCGCAGCGCCAGCAAATCGCCAACCGTGGCTGGCTCAAGGAAGCCATTTTCGCGCATCCAGTTGTCGTCGAAAATCTTCGAAAGGTAGCGCGAGCCGCTATCGGGCAGCAGCACAACGACGAGATCGTCTTCGCCCAGGCTTGCGCCCGCGCCGCGCAGCCACTTCACCGCGCCCGCAACCGCCAGCCCGCACGAGCCACCGCAGAACAAACCTTCTTCGCGCACCAGGCGGCGAGTCATACTGAATGATTCGCGGTCGTTCACCTGCACAATATCGTCGATCATGTCGAAGTCAAGCGTGCTGGGCAGGAAATCTTCGCCCACGCCTTCGACTTTGTACGAATGCGCCGGGCCAAGCTCGCGGGTGCGGAAGTAGTGATGCAGCAGCGACCCGATGGGATCGACGCCAACTACTTTGATTGCGGAATTCTGTTCCTTCAGGTAGCGCGCGGTGCCACTGATTGTGCCGCCTGTGCCCATGCCCGCAATAAACGCCTTGATTCGGCCATTTGTCTGGTTCCACAGCTCGGGGCCAGTGCTGCGATAATGCGCCTCGGGGTTTGCGGGATTCCAATATTGGCCTGCTAGAATAGCGTTAGGCGTTTCTTCGGAAAGGCGGCGCGAAACCGAATAATACGAACGCGGATCGTCGGGCTCGACAGCGGTGGGCGTAATAACGACGCGTGCGCCAAACGCGCGCAGCTGGCGAATCTTCTCGTCGCTCATTTTGTCAGGCATCACAAACACACATTTGTAGCCCTTGATCGCCGCCGCAATCGCCAGCCCTACCCCGGTGTTTCCGCTCGTCCCCTCAACGATTGTGCCACCGGGGCGTAGCCGCCCTTCACGCTCGGCGGCCTCAATCATGGCTAAACCGATCCGATCCTTCACGCTGCCGCCGGGGTTCATAAATTCGACCTTGGCGAGTAGCGAGGCGCGAATGCCACGCACCACCTTGTTCAGTCGCACCAGCGGGGTGTTGCCAATAGTATCGAGCACCGAGTCTTTTATATCGAGCGTCCCGACATGATCCAGCGTATCAGCGGCAGTCACGTTTTTCTCCTTGTAGCTAGGCCATTGCTCACCATCGAGCGTGTGCTGCACTGCACAGGCACAGCCGCATGGTACCATGAATTATTCGCGAGTGATAGCTGGCACGTTCTGGCGGGAGTATAGGAAGGGTTTTACCATAGCAGAGTGTAAGCCATTACACTTTCGCGTGGCATGAGCGCGCTCGATCCCTTGCTGGCGCGCAAGTATGAAAGTTAACTGTTGACCGTAAAACCCGGGTGTGGTAGAATAGCCGCGATCGCCCACGCTTGGCTGTGAATCGACAGCTTCTTGTTCGCACCAACTTGTATTGTAACGTGATCGCACGGTGATACCCTGGCTGCAGCAGGGTATGTAAGGAAGGAGCTTCGCATGGCGGAGTCCGATACGATCCTTCAGCTTGGGATCGAGGCCGCGCGCGAGGGGAATCGCGATGAAGCACGCAACTTATTTAGCTTATTGACGCGCCAGGATCCTAGTAATGTTCAGGCATGGCTCTGGCTGGCCGGTGTGGCCGAAGGGCCTGATCAGCGCCGCGCCGCGCTGGAGCATGTGGTTGAGCTTGATCCATCGAATGAGATGGCGCTAAAAGGTTTACAGGCGATGGGTGTTAAGCCCACCACCAAGCTGGCCGAAGCTGAGGCGTCTGCGCCTACCATTGCCGCGCCTGTAACCCCAGTCGCATCGGCAATACCTGTGCCTGAGGCCGAACCAGCGCCCGAGCTGCCCCTAGCGCGCGAGCTTACCGATGAGGAACGCTACGCTGCGGAGCTCGACTCAGCCTTTGATGATTATGATGCGCTGCCACGCGCCGAAGTGCCCGCCCGCGAACCGATTGGCGACGCCGATACGCTTGACGCGGCAGCTAATGCGCGGTCAACCCCGCGTGGCACCGCCCGCGAGCGCAGCGCCGCCCGCCGTGCCTCTACGCCAGTGCGCTCGGGCGATGATGATGATTACGAGGCGCGTGCAGCCGCAATGCGGCGTAGTGGCCCAAGCCCGCTGCTGCTCGGGCTGCTCGGCCTGATCGCTGTAGTGCTAGCGTGCATCTTGATCTATTCACTCTTCGGGCGCGGGCGCGGGAATCAGGTTGCGACCAATGCGACGAACCAGGCGGCTACCGCCAAAGCGGGCGGCGCGAACCCCACCGCAGGATTGCCTGGTGTTGGCGGGCTGCCAACCAGTACGGGCGGCATTTCTTCCACAACCGGTATTTCGAACACCGGCACAACCACCACCACGGTGCCGATTGCGACGAACGGCGAGGCAACCGCCGCGCCGAACGCGCAACCCGGCGGCGGCACTCCGGCTGGCGTGGCGAATATTCCCGTGGCGAGCGCTAACCCCAACCTGCAAGTAGTGCCGATTGGGCAGCAGCTTGAGGCGAACGGCTGGGCCTATACCTACCCCGACCCGAACTACGTGCTAGTTATTGGCAAGCAAGCTGGCAACTTCACTGCTCAGGGAACCTATGTTCATATCCTGGCGGTGGTCACCAATAACACTGGTACCAACCAGCCGCTACCAGCTGGCTTCTTTGCGGTAAAAGATGCGCAAGGCAATGTGTACCCAGCGCAGCCGCAAGTGTCGAGCGCGCTGGTGCAGCGTGGTGTGAATGCCGATGTTGGAATGGAAGACGCTGTTCCCGCCAACGGTGCGCCAACCAGTATCTACCTGGTATTCGATGTGCCATCTGGCGCGCAGAACTTGACACTCTTCGCGGCGGGCAACAACGGTCAGGGCTGGCAAGTGCTGAACGCCGTACCATAGCGTGATCGTTGCTGCTGCATGCGATGGTATGAACAATGAGCCGAGGATTGGGGGCCGCCTGCAGAGGTGGCCCTCGATTCTCGGTTCGCTATTGTGCTATGGAATGAGGTTGCGTGACCGAGCCATCACATAATCTAACGCTTTCTGATGAGAAAGTGGCCGCACTCCTCGACCGGGCAGTGCGCGCGCGCCAGCAGGGCAATGTGCCAGCCGCGCGGGCACTGCTGCGTGCGCTGGCGGCGCATCGCCCCGAGCTGCCGCAGGTATGGCTCGCGCTTGCGACAGCCGCCGAAACCCGGGCCGAACAGCGCCAGGCGCTCGAACGGGTGATTGCGCTCGATCCGCAAAATCCGCTGGCGCAGCGCGGCCTGGCGCGCATGGGCGATGCAACCAGGGCTGTAACGCCACCGGCAGCGCCGCCCGCAACTGCAACGATGGTTTTGCCTGAAGTGCCCGCGCCGGTGCCAGGTGTTGCGCCGCCAATACCCGCTGACGCGCCTGGGGTTGGTGCAGCACCAGCCCTAACCCCGACTACGCTGACGCCTGAAGAGCGTGCCCGCGCGATTCGCTGGCCGCTATATGTGGTAATTGGCGCAGCAGTGCTCCTGGTAGTGTTAGCAGCACTGTGGTTGCGCCGTACACCGTCTGCGCCCACGGCGCTTCCAACCGCAACGCCCGCGCTACCAGGGGCTGTGAGCGCATCGCCAACTTCTATGCCTGGTATGGGCGAAATGCTGCCCAGCGCTGCCCCAGCTGAGGCCGCACCGACGCCTGCGCCTGCGCCAACCTCCGTACCGCCTACGCTGACGCCGCTTCCGCCAACGGCTACCCTTCCTTCGCTGGCAGTCGGCCAGGTAGTTGAAAGCGGCAATTGGCATGTCGCGCTGCTACGCCCAGAAGATGCGGTGATGGTAGATGGCAGCATTGGCACAATTCAGCCGCGCGGGCGTTTCGTGCTGGCGCTGCTGGCAATTGGCAATAGTGGGAATACTCCCGAACGTATTCCGACTGATCTCATTGTGCTGGCCGATAGTGCAGGCCAGCGCTACACCGCCCAGCCTGCGCTTTCAACCGCCTACCTAAGCACCTATGGAAGGGGCCAGCATGGCGATCTGGGCATGGAAGACCTTTTGCCGCCCGATGGAAGCAATAAGAGCGTGCCAATTTTGTTCGATGTGCCATTGAATGCGCGGGGCCTGCGGCTGCTAATACAGGGCACACCCGATGGCTGGCCCATTGGGCAATGACCTATAGTTCAGTGCTATAATTTAATATGATGGAACACTACTCACCAACTGATGGCCCGATCTACCTCGAAGCGCCGTGGCCTGGCCCGATCCGCGTAATGGTGTGCGTGGGCTATAACCCGACTTCCGAGCGCCTGCTCAAGCGTGCGAGCTTTTTAGCCAATACTCTGGGTGGCGAGCTACTCGCGGTGCATTTTTATAGCACTGAGAGCGAAGTGCCGGGCTACCAGACCATGCTGCAACATAACCTTGATCTGGCGCGCCGCCTTGGCGCGCAGGTGCAAATTGAGCGGGCTGGCTTGATCGGCCAAGCAATTGCCCAGTTTGCCCAGAGCCATGGCGTAACGCATATAGTGATGGGCGAATCGGCGCGCAGTCGCCTGGAAGAGGTCCGGCGCGGTTCGCTGGTGCGGCAGGTCATGAGCGCGAGCCAGGGCATCGATGTGTATATCGTCGCCGACCCGGCATAGCGTATGTGCAGGGTGACCGCTTCGGAGAATGTACATGGATCGCAAGAGGCACCCGCCTACTACCCCTTCCGATCTGCATAAGCCAGCGCAGCACTTCTGTAATGCTAGCCAGATGGCATACCTTGCCGCTGGTACACAGGGCACCCCGGTATTGCTTTTACACGGGTGGAGTTCTTTCAAGGAAATCTGGTGGTCGACGATGCTGGCGCTGGCCCCGCATGTGCGCGCCTTCGCCCCCGACATGCCCGGCCATGGCGATACGCCGCTGATGGGCAGCGTGCAGATGCGCCAGCTGGCCGAGCGAGCGGTGCGATTTGCCCGTGCCCGTGGCCTGAGCCGGTTTGTGCTGGTTGGCCATTCGATGGGCGGCAATGTGGCGGCTGAGCTGGCCTTGGCGCATCCTGAGCTTATTGAACGCCTGGTGCTAGCCGACCCAGCCACCCAGCCGCAAGATATGCCCGCTTACACCCGATCGTACCTCGGCCCGCTGGGGGGCTGGGCGGCGCTGCGAACCAGTATGGCGCTGGCGCGGCCGCTCGATCTGGTAGCGCGCTACGTGCCCCACGACCATGGTGGTGGGCTAGTGCGGCCCGCGCTGCGCCGGGTTGCCTACATGGCCCAGCACGACGCCGATGCGCTGCGGGCGCTGCTCGATGGCCTGTTTGCCAACCCAATCGGCGGGCGGCTGGCGCATATTCAGGTGCCAACATTGGTGGTGAGCGGCGAATACGATCCGCTCGTGCCACAGCCGCTCTCGCGCCAGGTGGCGCAGGCGATCCCTGGGGCGCAGTATCATGTCATTCGTGGCGCGGCCCACAACCCAATGGATGAACGCCCCCAGGAGTTTGCGCAGATCCTGCTCGATTTCATTCTGCCCACCCAAGTGTAGAAGCACAGTAGGCTTTCCATATGGAATTTCCCCGCAAAACAATTGTTGTTGCTGGCACCAAGCCCGTGCGCCTGAGTGTGATCGACGTTGGCCCGACCGACGCGGCCAACCCATCGCGCGGCACGATGGTGTGTATTCATGGCGCGGGTGGGCAGGCCGAACAGTGGAAGTACCAGATCGAAACTTTTAGCCGTCATTACCGCGTCATCGCACCCGATTTGCGCGGCCACGGCCAGTCTGATCGACCCGATTCGTCGTATGCACTTGAGGAATTTCTATGGGATTTCACGCAGATACTTGAGCAGCTACAGGTAGGTGCACCATTTGTGCTTATGGCGCATTCGTTTGGCGGGCCGATTGCGCTGACGTTTGCCGCGGCGCAGCCGCAGCGGCTGAGCAAGCTGGTGCTGATTGCCACTGCGCCCGAGATGCACCTTAACCGTTTCTACGAGCTGCTGCTTAAGTTGCCGCTGCCGCTGCGCCTGATTGAGCGCTTAAAGCCAGTGCTGATGCCCAATTTCTTCGCACCGCTCTTTGTATTACAGCGAGTGCTCAGCGGCACACTGTTCCCCTGGCGCGGCTGGGGTCTGTTGCCCTCGGTAAGCACGCCAACCCTGATCATTGGCGGCCAGTTCGATTTCTTAGTGCCGGTGCCAGTGTTGCAGCGCACGCGCGCCGATCTGCCCAATGCCCGCTTCGAGCTGATACGCTATGCACGCCACCTGCCGCAGCTTGAGCGCCCCGACGCGGTGAATCGCCAGATCGAAGGCTTTATCGAGCGCCGCCGCAGCTGGCGTGGTGAGGAAGACGATGAGCAGGGAGAGGATGGCCGATGAGTGACTTACGTGTGCCCGATATTCTTGCGCGGCGGCTCTGGCGTGTGCGCCCCGAGCGGCTGGTGCTGGTAGGGTTGCCGCTGGCCGCGCGGGCGGCGGCCTTGCACGCTTTTGCGCAGCTCGATATGCCATTCGCCCAGCTCACGATCGAACCCGACATTATCACGCTGCTGCTGCCCACTGCGCACTGGCAAGCGCTGCGCAGCACTTTCGCGCACGCGCGCGAAGAAGCGCCGTTTTGCGTGATTTCCTTTGATATGGATTTACCCGCCGATCTGGTAGGGTTTCTTGCGGCGATTAGCGCGGCGCTGGCGGCAGCGCAGGTGCCGATTCTGGCGGTGTGCGGCTACACTAAAGATCATGTGATTGTGCGCGAGCAGCACCTCGCGGCGGCGCTCGCCGCCCTGGAAGAATTAGCCGTAGCGCAGTAAGCATACGCCACAACACCGTAGTTAATAGGCGACGACCGACCACGGCTTGTTGTCAATGGTCGGTCGCTGGTTGTCAAAGCAGTATTTTTCTGCACCGCACTAGCGCATGGCTACTGGCACGTAGGTGCGGGTTATGGGCAGCCCGGCTAGCTCGCGGTAGGCCAGGTAGGCCGGGCGGTAAAGCTGGGGCGTGCCATCGGGCGCATAGCATACGCCGCCTTCGCACGGCCCCGCTGCAAACGGAATGCGCACAATTCCCCACATCTGCGCATCAGGCCCATCGGCGGGCGGAAAATCCTCATATTTGAACCAGAAGACGTTCGCTACATCGCCGCGCGCCGCCAGGCTGGTGTATACCTCGCGCATAAAATCGGCCTGCACCGAGGGCGCGTATGGCCCACGGTTTTTGTAGAACGCGATGTTATAGCCAATTTCGGTAATCCAGAAGGGCTTGCCCTGGTCGTTTTTGGCGGCGAGCACGGCGCGCAGCTGGTTCAGGCGCGGCGCGATCTTCACATCAATATCATTGTAGATACCCTGAGTGCGTGGTGTTATTTCTTCGGGGTAGGGGTGGAAGCCGACACCTTCGAGCGGGTAGGTGCCATTCCAGGGTTGCAGGTTCTGCGCGTAGTTTTTGAACTCGGTGAAGGCGTTGTCGTACATGACCTTCAGGTATTGCTCATCGGTATAGGCAAACGTTTCGGCAACCTTCGAGCTGCTGCGGCGGTTGCTGGTGCCTTTGGGGTGAAGCCCACCCAGGATGATCTGGGTGTCGGCGGGGCAGATTACGCTGGGCTGGCTGTTGTCGGTGTTCTTGCAAATGCGGTAGAACTTGGTGTGGATGCGCGCTACATACACCGGGTTCAAGCCTGCGTAGTCGATGCCGGTTGGCAGATTCGTGCCGTCGCCAAATAGGCGGTTCATCTCGTTAAAGATTTCGAAGGCATGCACGCGCCCGGCCGCCGAGTTGCTGCCGTTATAGTGCTCGGCGACGCGCAGCGCTTCACTTAGCCAGTCGATCATATACTGGTTGAGGCCGCCACCAAAGGTTGGATGCGTCAGGGTCGGCGGGTCGAGGTTCAGGCGGTAGGGGTAGTAGCCGCCATCTTTGAAAGTAATAATGCTGTTGGTAGTGAGCAGCCCCAGCACCTTCAGGCCATAGCGCGGCGCGACGGTACCAATGAAATAGTCGTACTTGCCGAAATTGACATGGCCGTCCGGGTCGGCAATAAATTCGAGCCGCACCCAGCGCACGCCGATATTCGCGAGCAGCCGGCCCATGGTGTCCTGCGCTGCCTGGTTGGGCTGATTCGGGAAAGCGGGGTTAGTGTTGAATTCATAAAACGGGTCGCGCACCACCATGCCCATAAACTCGGGGTTGGTTGCGCCCGGGGCAATTGCCTGCGGCATCGCTTGTTCCTCGGCGCGTGGGGCGGCGACAGCAGGCACCGCCACGCACAGCGCGAATATCAACAGTGCAACAGCGTAGATGCGGGTCATAGCACTCATTTCTTGGCGCGCAGGCGGGCCTGCGAGGCTACTATGCGCGAGTATTCGTAGAGCGTACATACACTATCTGTAGGTATAACGTTTGCAGACAGTATAAGGTGGCGCAGTGATATAGGGGAATGATGCGCCGCTTACATTGATTGAGAATCGATTACAGATCCTCTTCTTCCTCGGGGTCGGGGCCAGCAATGGCATTGATGCGCCGCCGCAGCCCGAGGGCGAACCCAAACCCCACCGCACTTGCCATAAATACTAGCGCAATCCCAATAATTGGCCCGACCATCCCGCGCGTGGTTGGGCCTTGCGGCGTAGTGCCCGCAATGGCCGTGGCACCTGGCACGGGCGTGGCTTGCTGTGCCATAGCCTGGTGTACAGGTGCGCCAGGCGAGCGCGCCCCGGCGGGCGTAACAACGAGCAGTAGTAGCGCACTGAGAAGCGTTAAAACGAAGTACCGAGTCATAGGTTTTTATCTTTTTTTGACAACCCTGTCATCAATACGTCATGTACCGGGCTAGGTCGTTACTCTAGCGTAGGCATATGATTACCTGACAAAAATCTGAGATTCTGCTGAGAGTATTGCCCAAACGCCAGTATTGTAGCAGAAACTGCCAAAGCACGGTGCGAACCTATCTGCTGATGACCTAACCCACGGTTGAGCGCTTCCAAGTACATATCGATACAACCCAGCAACGCACAACGATGGCCGCGCGAGTGCCTTATTCGCTTCGTTGCTGAGGTGGAAGTAGCACCGGGCACAGCCGACAATCGCAGCGTGACAGCCGCCTTTCCTGCACGCGTTTGCATGGCGCAAGGGTCAGAAAGCAGAATGGAGTTTGTTGTCGCCCTGTTTTGAATGAGGAGTGTTGGCTATGTTCCAAAAAATGCGCTCTCGCCGCTTTGCGCTGGTATTTGCGCTCGCGGTTGCGCTGGTGCTCGGGGTGTATGTGCGCCAGTCGGCAGCGGCGGCGATCTACATCGTACACGGCTCAAGCAGTGCCGCCTGCGAACGCACCGGCCAAACCGCCCAGGCCGATTATCAGGATGGTATTTTTGGCTCGGAGCTGCATGGCTTCTGGGATCAGGAACCGATTACGATTAGCTTTAGCTTCCCCGATGGCCAGACCTTCAGCCCCGAAGCGGCGTTTCTGCTCGATGGTGTGGTTAATATGCCTACGAACTTCACCACCGACTTTCACGCCGATGTTGCTGGCGACCTGTATTTTGATTACCCAATCACTAACAAGTGGCCGTATGGCTGCTACCAGATGACGGCATATGGCAATCATAGCGGCCAGACGGCGATCGGCTTCTTTGTGGTGGCGCCGCGCCCGGCGGCCAAGCCCGGTGCCAGTCCGGCGCAATTTGCAGTATGGAAGAACGGCACCTTCGAGGCATCGGCTGAGCACGATGCGCTGGTAAACCTGCACGGCACCGGCTTCTACCCGAACGAGCAGATTGGGGTGTGGATTACCCAGCCCGACGGCTCGGTGATTGGCTACCCCACGCAGGTATCCAGCGATGCCGGGAATTTCGAATCGACCTTCCAGTTCACCAGCGTGCACCAGACTGGTAAGTACACTTTCACGGCCTATGGCCTCACCAGTAAGTACCAGGTGTTTGC
>JAFEAS010000025.1:0-2583 GCA_018266315.1 Chloroflexi bacterium SZAS-1
CGTCGTTCCACGATTCAGCTGTATCTCAATATTCTGCTGACGAAACACGCACGCCCCCTGCGGCGTTATTTTGGTATCAAGTGACATACGCGCAAGAGGTAGCACAAAACAATAGTTCATTCATAAGACGCATAGGCGCACCCTTGACAGTGCCCGAACGTCTCGCTACAATTCCTTATAACGATTCGCAAGATGAGTACGAGCTGTGCTCACCCAGAGAAGAAGCGCCAGAGGCTGCGAGCGCTTCGTGAATGCCGGCTCCGAACGTGGCTTGTGGCTAATCGCACCGGGGAAGTGCAGCGCCATAATGGCTAATGCATGGTAGTTGGTGCCGGGGGTGCCCGTTACTGCACGCACGAGGGTAGCGGCAGCGCTGCTACTGAATCGGGGTGGTACCGCGAAGATGAAACTTCGCCCCTGGCAGGGGTGAGGTTTTTTTGTTGGGAGAGAACAAACATCGTGCAAGCTCTGTTACAGACAACCCGCCGTCTCATTCTCGGCGTGGCATTGATCTACTGCATTGCCGTTATTGCCCTGGCAGCGCTGTGGGCGTTTAGCCCGAGCCTCGCCTGGTGGGTTGAGCTGAGTAATATGCTCGCGCCATTTTTCTTCGTACCGCTGGTGGTGCTTATTCCGCTTGCGGCGTGGGTGCGCTGGCGCCCATTACTTGGCGTTGTGGCCGCGCTTACCATCGTTGGGGCGGCAATGTTTGGTGCGCGCCTATTGCCGCGCGCGGCGGCAGCAACCGGCGGCACATCGCTGCGCGTCATGACCTTCAACCACCTGTTTGCGAACACACGCGTGGAACAAATTGTCGATGAAATTCGCGCCCAGAACGCTGATGTTATCGCCCTGCAAGAGCTTTCGAACCCGGTGGCGCAGGCACTGGCCCAATCACTGCACGACACATACCCTTACCAATACCTGCGCCCATTCGATAACCCACAGGGCCTGGGCATTATTAGTCGCTTTCCGTTTAGCACAACCGCAGAAACGCAAAATAATGTGCGCGGCCAGCAGGTAACGCTAGCAATTGGCGGGCAATCGCTCACCATCATGAATATTCACCTGGGTGCGCCAGTGATCTACGGCCGGAAGATCGCTGGTATACCGATTGTGACGGGCTACGATGCGAGTTCGCCAACTCGCCAGGTTGGCCGCTTATCGCAGCTCATCGACGCGATTGATGGCCCGCTGGTGGTGATGGGCGATTTCAATACCAGCGACCGTGAGCCGCGCTACCAGCAGCTGGCCACGCGCTTGCACGATGCCTTCCGCGAGACAAACTGGGGTTTCGGGTTTACCTTCCCCGATCATAAACGCTTTGGGCCGATTACTATCCCGTTTCCGGTGATGCGCATCGACTATGTGTGGAGCAAAAATGGCGTATTGCCCACTGCCGCCCGTGTGGAATGCCATAACACCGGCGCAGATCACTGTTTTGTGGTAGCCGAGCTACAGGTGGGCAACACCACCGGGCAATAAGGCCCGGCAATATTGAAAGGGGGTGAGCGCCATGACTGGCGATGACGTAGGTGTAGTAGAACGTTGTGCATCTATCCGTCGGCAATGTTTCCCTGGTGACTCGATGCGCTGAGCGAACCGTTGAGTTTTGTGCTCAGCTCGGCGCGCAAAGCTCACAAGGCGCATTGCCCATAGTCAATAAGGAGTATTCTATGGGCCTTTCACAACGCTATAATGCCGCCGAAACCGAGCGCCGCTGGCAGCAAACCTGGGCAGAATCGCAGCTCTATGCCTTCGATGCGACTGACCCACGCCCAATCTTCGCAATTGACACCCCGCCGCCAACTGTCTCTGGCGAAATTCATATTGGCCATGTCTATTCCTATGTGCAGGCCGAAGCCATGGCGCGCTTCTGGCGCATGCAGGGCTACAATGTCTATTACCCGTTTGGCTTCGACGATAACGGGCTACCAACCGAGCGCTATGTCGAGAAAACACGCGGGGTGCGCGCCCGCGACCTGCCGCGCGATGAGTTCATCCGTATGTGCCTCGACGCCTCACGCGCCGTGGAAGACCGTTTCGAGACATTCTGGAAAAGCCTGGGCTTCAGTGCCGACTGGCGACTGCGCTATTCGACGATCGACCCGCAGGCGCGCCGTCTTTCGCAGTGGTCGTTTCTCGATCTCTACCGCAAAGGGCACATATACCGCGCCCAGGCACCGAATCCCTGGTGCATCGAATGCCAGACGGCGATTGCCCAGGCCGAGATGGATGATACCGAGCGCGAGACCGTGTTCTATACGCTGGCCTTTACGGCGAGCGGCGAACATTCGGCAACGTTATTGCCCATCGCCACCACCCGCCCCGAGCTACTGCCCGCCTGCGTGGCGGTGTTTGTGCATCCCGACGACTCGCGCTACGCTGCGCTGGTGGGCAAGCAGGCACGCGTGCCGCTCAGTGGGCGCAGCGTGCCGATTCTCGCCGACAGCGCGGTTGACCCAGCCAAGGGCAGCGGCGCGGTGATGTGCTGCACCTTCGGCGACGCGACCGACGTGCGATGGTGGCAAACGCACGCGCTGCCGCTCATTCCACTGCTCACGCGCACCGGCCAGCTGGGCA
>JAFEAS010000025.1:2675-12988 GCA_018266315.1 Chloroflexi bacterium SZAS-1
CGTGCTCGCGGCAAAAGATGCGCTGCTGGCCGCCGGGCGTGCAATCACCTGGCACCCAGCGCATATGCAGGCGCGCTACGAGCACTGGGTTGCCAACCTTGGCTGGGACTGGTGCATCTCGCGCCAGCGCTTCTATGGCGTGCCCTTCCCGGTGTGGCACTGCGCGGCGTGCGGCGGTATTGTGCTGGCCGACGAAACCCAGCTGCCAGCCGACCCAACCACCGACGCGCCGCCACACGCCTGCGTCTGCGGCAACCCTGATCTTCAGCCCGAGACCGACGTAATGGACACCTGGGCGACTTCGTCGGTGAGTCCACAGATCGCGGCGCTGCGCTGGGATGATGTTGCTGGCGAACGCCAGAATATGCCGCTCGGCGAGCGCGCTAAGGCGACGCTGCTGCGGCCAATGCAGCTGCGCCCCCAGGCGCACGACATTATTCGCACCTGGGCGTTTTACACTATCGTCAAATCGCACTATCACTTTGGGGCATTGCCGTGGGAAACCGTGATGATCTCGGGGCACGGGCTAGACGCAGCGGGCCGCAGCATCCACAAATCGCTGGGCAACGCCCCAATTGTGCCCGAAGCGCTGATTGCCCGCCATAGCGCCGACGCGGTGCGCTACTGGGCATGCAATGGCAGCGTCGGTGCAGACCAGTCGATTGACGAGATGATGATGAAGCAAGGGACGCGCCTAGCCAACAAGCTGTGGAGCGCCGCTCGGCTGATTGAGGCGCATAGCGGCGGGCAGGGGCAGCTGCGCGCAGAAGCGCAACCGATCGCGTTCGATACATTGGAATGGGCCGACCGCGCGCTGCTCGCGTGGCTACAAGAGCTGATCACACACGCCACCGCAAGCTTCCGCAGCTATGACTATGCCAGCGCACTCGCAGCTACCGAGCGCTTCTTCTGGCATACCTTCTGCGACAACTACCTGGAATGGGTGAAAGGGCGGCTCTACGATGGCAGCCCGACCGAGCGCAGCGCCGCACAGGCAACGCTTGCGCGCACGTTTGCAACTATTCTGAAGCTGCTCGCGCCGATTCTACCGCATGTCACTGAAGAAATTTACATGCAGCTCTTCGCGGGAGATGCGCGCTCGATCCATACCAGCGCCTGGCCGCAAGCCGACCCAGCGTTGCGCAACCCGGCCGCCGAGCAGCTGGGCGAGGCGCTGCTCGCGATCACCTTGGCGGTGCGCCGCTTCAAAAGCACCGAGCAGATCGGCCTGGGCGCGCCATTATCCCGGCTGACAATCACCGCAACGTCAGGGCTGCGCGCCCAGCTTGAGCAATGCAGTACCGATATTCGCAGCGTGAGTCGCGCGCAAACACTGGCATTCACCAACGAGCCTGGGGTAAATAGCATTGAAGCTGCGCCGGGGCTGTGGATTGCGATCGAGCGATAGACGCAGAGGAGTGAGCGTGAGCCAGGTGCCGGGGCATACTGCTGCCTGGTTCACGCCGCAGATTCCTGATTCTTATTGCGGCGCAGGCGCCGTTGTAAGGCAGCCACAAAGAAATCGAGCGCTTCAATGCGCAGCAGCAGGCCGGTGCCAAAATACAGCACCGCGCCAACGCCGCCCGCCAGGGCAAGCTGCACCAGCGGCCCACCCGGCAGCCAGCGCGCCAGCAGCACAATCGCACCAACCATCACCGCACACGCCGCCAGCGATTTCAGCAGGGCCTCACCTAGCCTCACGCCGCGCAAGCTCACCAGCCCACGCGAAAGCACCAGCAGCAGCAGCATATGGCCAACCCACTGTGCCGAATTGCCTAAAATCAGCGCGCCAACCCCCAGATTGAGCGCCAGCAGCCCGAATGCCGTAAGCGCATACAGACCAACCGCCGCACCCTGCACCAGATTCGGCGCGAGTGTACGCTTGTGCGCATAAAACGCAAACAGCAGCATCTGGTCGATGGCGGCGGCGGGCAGCCCTGGCAGGTAGAGCAGCAGCGCTCGCGCCACCGCATCGGTATCCTGCGCCGCGAAATTGCCGTGCTGGAAGAGCGCCGCCACCACTGGCCGCGCCAATGCCGCCAGCCCGGCGGTAGCTGGCAGAATCAGCAATAACACGACTTTCAAACCCATGGCAAGCGTGCGCTGAAATGCGCTGTCGTCGCTCGCGCTGGCCTGGCGCGAAAGCGTGGGCAGCACGGCAAACGATACCGCCGCCGCCACCAGGCCCAGCGGAAACTGGATGAGGGTGGTCGCGTAGCGCATTGTCGAGAGCGCGCTGCTGGGCAAGCGCGACGCCAGGTTGCGATCGAGCACAATGCCCATAATCGAGAAGCTAATGCCCAACGCCACCGGCGCATACAGCCGCAAAATGCGCCGCACGCCCGGGTGCCGCAGATCGATCACTGGCCGGTAGGCCATGCCGCGTAAGCCCGGCAGCTGGAGCAGCACCTGAAGCAGCGCCCCCACCAGCACACCGGCAACCAGGCTGAACGGGCCAAGCGCCGGGGTCAGCAGCAGCGCACCGAGAATGATGCCCGCGTTGTAGGCGCTGGTGGTAAACGCAGGCAGCAAGAAACGCTGGCGCGCGTACAGAATAGCGGTAATCAGCCCCGACAGCGCCATAAAGAGCACGGCGGGCAGCAGCCAGCGCACCATCTGGGTTGCCTGCGCGCGGATGTCGTCCTTGAAGCCACCTGCCAACAGTGTTACCGCGAGCGGCGCTTGCCAGATCAGCACAGCCGTGACCAGCGCAACGACAACCAGCGCAAGGTTAATAATGATCGAGGCAACATGCCAGAATTCGCGCTCGTCACCTTCGGCATACTCGCTGAACACCGGCACAAGCGCGGCACTGATTGCCCCATTGATCAGCAGATCGTAGAGGGTCGTGGGGATGGTTGAGGCAGCAGTGAAGACATCGACGGCGGTGCCACGGCTGAAGGTGCCTGCGATCACCGATTCGCGCACCAGCCCGAGCACGCGGCTAGCGATATTCCCGAAGGCAATGAGCAGGGCGGCAATTGCAATCCGCCGCGCCAAAGTAGCAGCGGCGGATGGTGGTGTCGGAGCGGCAGCTTGGCTCATAGGTTATCGCAGGCGCAAGCGAAGGCGACGGCGAGGCGCGCCCTTAGTGCGCAGGCTCCTCACCACCAGCAGAGGCAATGCTCGGGTCAATCATCTGATTGACCAGGCGGCGCAGCGCTTTTTGATCTTTTAACAGCAGAACCGCAGGTTGTGTGCGTGCCGTAACCATTTTTGCATCAATCGCAAAGCGCTGCACATCTTCAGCATGGAGGCGCGCCCCAACGCTCGCAAACGAGAGCATTTCGCTGCGCGAGATATCGGTGCGAATATAGTTGCTTAGCACATCGGTATAGTCATCGAGGCTGGTGAGCTGGCCGAGCAAGCCTTGCTCACGCAGGCGCTCAAAGATTGCCATCAGTACTTGCTGCTGGCGCTGGTTACGCCCAAAATCGCTATCGGCGTGCCGGGTGCGCGCATAAATCAGCGCCTTAGAACCATCGAGTAGCTGGCGGCCAGCATCAAAATGAATCTTCATCGTGCGCACGTCGCCTTCGTACTCGTCCATCGGGTATTTATTATCGTCAATGACCTTAGGAACATCAACGTAAATACCGCCGATCTTGTCGATAATGGTTTTGAAGCCTTCAAAATTCACCAGAACAAAATGGTCGATCGGCACGCCTACCAGGTCGCCAACGGTTTTTTTCAGCAGTGCCGGGCCATACCCTTTGCCAAGTTTGGTTTCGCCGGTAAGGTATGCCGTGTTGATGCGATTTTGCCCATAGCCAGGGATATTCACCCACAGATCGCGCGGGAATGACATCATGCTCACGCGATTAGCCTGCGGATCGAGATGCACCCATACCATGGTATCGGTACGGCTCACATCCTGGCCAATGCGCGCATCGGTGCCAACCAGCAGAATATTCTGCACGCCTTTGGGGTCGGGTATAACTGTTGGTAACGGCTGGGCAGGCGGCGCGGCGGGTTGCTCGGCCACGCCTACTGGCAGTGTTTCTGGTGTAGCTGTTGGCAGCATTACCGTTGGAACAATCATTTTATCGATATTCGCCATCGTGCGGTTCCATTTCATCCCTAGCCAGATAGCTGGAACCATTGCGATGAGCACAACGAATGTGATACTTGCTACAATCACCCGTCGTCGCGTTAAAGGCATTGCGTCACTCCATACATCAACACATTTTCTGCCGCGCTACCGCCAGCTTCTAGGGGGCATAAGTCGTGCCACCAATCAGCATATGCCAGCGTGGGCGCCGCATCGTTGCGTCATGTATTGATAGAAATTGCTCGGCTCGCCATGAGCTACATACCAAGCGCAGTCAGGGGGCATTGGTATCGATACATAGTACTCCAAGTATTCAGGCTACTATACCATATCTTTCGCGCAAGTGAAGATGCCATAGCTGATGGCAAAATGATAGCTGCATCTGACGAGCTATGGATGCTCAACCGCGCGCGGGTCGATCGGGGTAAGGCGGGGTAGAAAGCGCGGCACCAGCTGGCAGTAGCGCACATAGGTGGCCCCGAAGCGTGCGCGCAGCTCGCGCTCTTCTAGCCGCAATTGCATAACAAGCTGGGCAATGTAGGCGAGCAACAGCACCACAATGCCCCAGTTTTGCGTTAGCAGCGCCGTCGCGGCGATCAGCGTCATATCCGTATCGTAGAGCGGGTTGCGCACATACCGATATGGCCCCGACACCACCAGCTTCTGCGGAATTTTCTGGGCTTCAGCGCGCTGGCCGGGCGGGAAGAGCGCCGACGCAAACAACACCCGTGCCCAGCCCATCTGGCCCACGGCCCACACACCAATAAGCACCGACACGACCAGCAGGAGCGCGCCGAGCGCTTGCAACGCCCACGGCCCGTGCCAGCTCCATTCGAGCCAGCGCGGCCCAGCCAGACCCACAATCGCCAGCACAATCGTTGTGCCAATCCACATGATGCCAACTTCGACAATATACCAGGCCCACACACCACGCGTGCGCAGCCAGGCCCGCCAGCGCTCAAGCATTGGGTAGGTGAACAGGTCAATCACGATCATCCCACCGTAAAAGCCAGCAATATACAGCGGCAGCAGCACCCAGCGGCCTAATACCCAATCGCCGCCAATACACACCACGAACGAAAGCAACCAGAGCCACGCCGGGCTATGGTGCCAAACAGGCCGAGCCGAAGGCCGTAGGGTGGTCTGCGTCGACATACGCCCCTCCTTCTCAATCGGGATGAGTATCCGCATCTGACGCTAGGCGTAGAGCGTGCGCCGAGCTGAGTACTATATGAGCTGCGCAATTAGCGTGCTGCATCTGCGGCAGAGCAACCCGCTGCATTGTACTGGTGTACGATAGCTTCGCACTGCGCACAGAAAGCTATGCACAACCTGAAGCGAAAGTTCTTATAGTTTAAGGAGCGTTATGGCTCACAAAAGACCTGATCACCAAGCCGCAACTCGGCAGCAGGCACTTCCAGGCGCGCATAGAAACCGCGCATTCCGCAATCGAGGAACTGAAGCGCAGCACGAATCTGCTCAGGGAGCGGCGGTGTATCGCCGCCCAGCGCAAACTGAGTGAACTCAACACAGGGCGGGGCAGCAATAATTTCCCCTAAACGTACCACTCGCCCATCGTCGCCCCAACATACAATTGCCGCGCCAAGCTCGGCTTCAGTTACTACGTATGGGCACTCGATCAAGATGTTTTCGCCCGCAATGCCATTGTTGAGGTATGGCCCGAACTCGGCCCGCATGGCTGCGTAGTGCCCGGTAAAACCAAATGAGAGGCTATTATTATTGCGATTGCGGGTATGCGGGTGCAGCGCGTGATGAATATCGCGGATGGTCGCGCCGTCGTCGCCTGGGGCACACGCACCGTCAGGCGTAAGCAGCAGGCGCGTAACTTCGAGCAGGGGAGTGGGATCGTAGTAGGCGTATGGGCGCTGACCAGCTTTGAGCGACGCGCGCTGAATCTGTAAGCGCACGATCCGACCAAGCTCACGCATGCGGCCCCTCCAATGGCGGCTTCAACCGAACCTCGCCAAATTGCTCGGGATGCCTACCCGTAATTCCGGTGTAAAAGGCACGCAGCTTGGCCATATCGGCATCCATATCGCCGCTGGGTATGATCATGCTGCCGATGCCGCCTTCTTTGCGCTGGTAATCGGCGAAACCGAGCACAATCGGCACCTGCGCGCCCTGAGCAATATAGTAAAATCCACTCTTCCAGTATGCCGTGCGCTTGCGGGTACCCTCGGGTAACACCGCCAGCACCATCCGGTCGGCGGCATCAAACGCTGCGACAGCCTGGCCTACAACATTATGTCGTGCCGTGCGGTCGATCGGCACACCGCCCAGCCGATGCAGAAACCAGCCAACTGGCGGGCGAAACAGTGTGTGCTTACCCATCCATTTGGCCTTAATGCCAAGTGCCAGCGCCAGCAGCAACATGATTGGGAAATCCCAATTCGAGGTATGCGGAGCCACCACGAGCACCACTTTTGGTGCGGGCGGCATTGCGCCGACCACGCGCCACCCAATCAGTCGTAGTAGCAGTCGCGCTAGCCCGCGTTTCACTGGGCATCCAGCTGATCTAGCCGCTCGCGTAGCTTCGCGGCAGTTGCCTGCGCAGCGGCCAGGCCATCCCGCTCGCGCTGCACCACGTTCGCCGGCGCTTTATCCACGAAGCCTGCATTGCCAATGCGGGCCATACGCCGTTCAACGTCGCTTTCAGCCTGCTCCAGATCCTTCGTCAGGCGTGCGCGCTCGGCGGATAGATCAATCAAGCCCGCCAGCGGCAAAAACACCTCAACATCGCCGCCCACCACCAGCGCCGCCGCCTGGGCAGGCTTAGTAGGCAAGCTCTCGGTTATCACCAGCTGGTCGTTGGCAACACGAGCCAGGCGCACGAGGAAGGCGCGCTGTTCATCGAGCATGGCCGCACGCGAACCGGCAGCGATGGTTGCTGCAACCCAACGTGCTGGCTCGACTTTATATTCGTTGCGTACATTCCGCACGCTTACAATCAGCTCTTGCAGCAGCGTTATATCGCGCTCAGCAGCCACATCAAGGGTTGTTTCATCGGGAGTAGGGTAGGGCGCAATCATAATCGACGGCTGGCGATCGGCAACCGACAATTGGGCTGCTGTCAAATATTGCCAGGCCTCCTCGGTCACAAACGGCATGAACGGGTGCAGTAGCCGCAGCGCGCCTTCAAGCACGGTATAAAGAAGCGCGCGCGTGGTCTGCTGGCGGGCGGTATCACCTTCGAGCTGCACCTTGGCAATTTCAACATACCAGTCGGCGAATTCACTCCAAAGGAATTCTTGAATCTGGCGACCAGCCTCGCCAAAGTTGTAGGCGCGCATGGTGCGATCGACATCGCCCACCAGCCGGTTGTAGCGCGAGAGAATCCAGCGATCGGCCAGCGTTGCCGCGCGCGGTGCGGCTGGTTGCCCATCTTCCGAAAGCGCGGGAGTAAACCCTTCGAGCTTCGAAAGCACAAAGCGGGTAATATTCCACAGCTTGTTGGCAAAGTTGCGCGCCGACTCGATCCGATCCGGGTTGAGGTTGAGATCCTGGCCGGGCGTGCCGCTGGTCGCCAGCGTAAAACGCAGCGCATCGGTACCCTGCTGGTCCATCACTTCGAGCGGGTTCACCACGTTGCCGAAGCTTTTGCTCATCTTGCGGCCCTGCTTATCGCGCACCAGGCCGTGCAGGTAGATCGTGTGAAAGGGCGGCTTATCGGTGAGGTAGCAGCCCAGCATCATCATGCGCGCCACCCAGAAGAACAGAATGTCGTAGCCAGTTTCCATCACATCGGTGGGGTAGAAGCGCGCCAGATCGTCGGTGGCATCGGGCCAGCCGAGTGTGGAGAACGGCCACAGCCCGCTCGAAAACCATGTATCGAGCACGTCGGGATCCTGGTACACGCCATCGCCCTGCGGCTCGGGTTCGTCGGGGCCGGGTACGATCATCGCGCCATCGGGCGTGTACCACACCGGGATGCGGTGACCCCACCACAGCTGGCGGCTGATGCACCAATCCTGAATATTCTCAAGCCAATGGAAATACACCTTCTCGAAGCGCTCGGGCACAATCTTGGTGCGGCCCTCGCGCACGGCAGCCAACGCGCGCTCGGCGAGCGGTTGGGCGCGTACAAACCACTGCTCGCTGAGCAACGGCTCAATCACTTCGCGGCCACGCTGGCTAATGCCCACCGACATGGTGTGCGGCACGGTTTTGACCAGCAGCCCCTCTTTTTCCAGGTCGGCGACCAGGTTTTTGCGCGCATCGAAGCGATCTTGCCCGGCGTAAGGGCCAGCCTGCTCATTCAGCGTTGCATCGCGGTTCATGATGTTAATCATGGGTAGGCGGTGACGCTGGCCAATGGCATAGTCGTTCGGGTCGTGCGCCGGGGTCACTTTCACCGCACCCGTGCCGAAGCTTGCATCAACATAGCTATCGGCCACGATTGGGATGCACCGCCCAAGCGCGGGCACAATTGCCATGCGCCCAATCAGCTGCGCATACCGCTCGTCTTCCGGGTTCACCGCAATCGCCGTATCGCCCAAGATCGTTTCGGGCCGAGTGGTGGCAACCGTGATCCACTCGGGCACGCCTTTGGCCCATGCACCACTTCCCCACACCCCCAGCCCCGCTGGCTGGTCGCCATTGGTGGCTGCCAGTGGGTAGCGCACATACCACAGGTTGCCCTGGCGCTCCTCGTGTTCAACTTCCAGGTCGCTCACCGCAGTTTGCAGATTCGGCGACCAGTTCACCAGGTAGGTGCCTCGGTAGATCAGCCCATCATCGTACAGCCGCTTGAATGCCGCGCGCACCGAGCGCGACAGGCCAGGGTCGAGCGTGAAGCGTTCGCTCGACCAATCGCACGACGCACCGAGGCGGCGCAGCTGGCGGGTAATTTCGCCGCCATATTTCGCCTTCCATTCCCAGGTGCGGCGCAAAAACTCATCGCGCCCAACCTGCTGGCGGCTAGTGCCCTCGCTGCGCAGCAGCTTCTCCACCTGCGATTGGGTTGCAATCCCCGCATGGTCGGTGCCGGGCAGCCAAAGGGTCGGCTCGCCCAGCATGCGGTGCCAGCGCACAATTACATCCTCAATCGTCACGAACATGGCGTGACCCATATGCAGCTCGCCGGTGACATTTGGCGGCGGCATCGAGAGTGTAAAGGGTTTCTTGGCCGGGTCGCCATTGGGCTGGAAAAAGCCCGACTGCTCCCACCACTCGTACAGGCGCTGCTCGACCTGCTGGGCTTCGTATGCTTTCGCCATTTCGGCGGGGCGCTGCGTGGCTGAGTTCGTCATGGTTGCCTTTTGCCTTTTACGCTGAACCTGCTGTCGGTGGGATTATACCCGGTTTTGGCGCATCCGCAACGCACGCTAGGCAGCTGCCAATACATCCGAAAGCTTCCGTACCTCGAAGCCCAATTCCGCAAACCGATCGAGGATAGCGGGTAGTGCGTCGGCAGTGGGGCGGCTGCCGCAGTGCGCCAGAATGATTGCGCCGCGCAGCTGCGCAGGGGTAAGCTTGGCCGTCACCCGTTCGAGCAAGAATTCGGGGGTTTTCGGTTCGCCAACCGAATCCAGGCTATCGAGCGTCCAGTAGATTGGCACATAGCCCTGGGCAGCAGCCAGCGTCAGCACCCGCTCATCGTAGGCGCCATAGGGTGGGCGGAAGAAGGGCCGCGTGCTGGCACCAGGAGCAACCGCCGCCAGTGCCGCCTCGGTGTCGCTCAGCTCCTGGGCAATTGCGACGGCGCTCAGGTTGCGCATATCGGGGTGGTTGAAGCTATGGTTGGCGACCTCGTGGCCGTCGGCAACAATCTGGCGCGTAAGCTCGGGGTTCTCGCTAATCCACTTGCCGGTGAGGAAAAAGGTGATCGTAATATGATACTGGCGCAGGGTTGCCAAAATATCGGGCACCGGCTCGGCGCTGGCACCCGCATCAAGCGTCAGCGCGACCCACGGCTTAGCGCCTGGGCCTTTCTGTACAAGCATCGGCTCATTCGCCAGGGTAGCCGTTGTTCCGGCCAGCTGCGGCACAACCAGCGCGCGGCCCGGCTGTGGCTCACCGGTGAGCAAGTTGTAGCGCGTGATCAGATCGGGCGTGCTGCCGCCAGCTGCTGCAATCGTTTCAAGCGTCTCGCCTGCGGCCACAATATGCCCGATGTAGGATGCCGCTGATGGTGGTTGTGTAGGTACTTGGGTGGGCAGTGGAGTAGGCACTTCGGTTGGCGCAGGGGCTGGTGTTTCGCTTGGCACAGTTGTAGGAACTGCCGTAGGCTGCGCGGTTGCCG
>JAFEAS010000025.1:13006-14449 GCA_018266315.1 Chloroflexi bacterium SZAS-1
CAATCGTTGGTACAGCGGTTGGTTGCCCAGCCACCGAGGTAGGCAATGAAGACGGAATAGCCGTCGGGGTAGGTGCATTCGGCGTAAACCACCTGCCCGTCACATCGTGCAACAGCCAGCCCAAAGCGATGCCTGCCAGCAGGGTTATTACTATCAATGGCAGGCTGGTTGCGGCTCGCGATGTACGTTCGCTATCCATCAGGGAATAATTAGCTCCTGGCCAACCCGCAGCGAGTCGGCTTCGGCAGCGGTGAGCTTATTCGCGTCGATGATCGCCTTCACCGAAACATTAAACTTCTCGGCAATCGAACGCAGGGTATCGCCGGTCTGCACCGTATATTTGCGCGGGCCAGCCGGTGCCGGGGCGGCGGTGGGCAGCTCGGTTGGGGCAGGTGTGGCAGTTGGCGGCGCAGTTGGCACAGCGGTAGGCGCAGTCGTCGCGGTTGGCGGAATAGTAGCGGTGGCCAATGCGGTCGCAGCCAGGGTTGCTTCAGCTATGGCCTGGTCGCCTGCGGCTGCGGTTGGCGGCACGGCGCTGGGGGCATTGGTAGCTGGCGTCACCTCGGCAGGTACGATCTCGGTTGGCAGCGCAGCCGCCGGTACCTGTGGAGCTGCATCACCTGGCGATGTGACTGGCAGCAGCACCGACAGGCCGCCAAGCTGAAGGCTCGGTATATCACCGCGCGCTAGCACCGCTACACTCAGCAGCACTACCCCAAACAGTCCCGCCGCCGCACCATAATATTGTGTTTGCGTCAGGCGCGGGCCAAACACTCGCAGTGCTAGCGCGCCAAATACGGGCAATGCCAGCGCGAGTGCCAGCAACAGATAGACAAGTAGTTGGTTCATTGTACTATACAACACGGGCAGTGCACACCTTTGCCGGGTAGGGCAGCCCTGCATTGTTCTAAGAATTCGCCGGTATGATTAGCGCTCGTTCAGGCGCGCAACCGTCACGCCTTCGCCGCCATCGGCGCCGCCGCCGCCAAACGATGCCACCAGCGGGTGCGATTTCAGGACATCGCGCACAATCTGGCGTAGCGCGCCAGTGCCTTTCCCATGAATTAGCCGCACATACGGCAAACCGGCCAGGTACGCATCGTTCAAGTAGCGCTCCAGCCGTTCGGCAACATCGCCCGCACGCCAGCCGCGCATATCGAAGTTGAGTGAAACATCCGGCGCGGGCGGCAGCGCTGTGCGGGCTGGCTCGGGGCGGCGCGCCTCGGCACGGGCGTTATTGCGTTCGCTGCGGGTTGGGCGGCGCAGCTCGGCCAATTCGGCCTGCATACGAAAGCCACCGACCTGCACTTCGGCAGTGCCATCATCGGCGTCAATCGAAAGCACTTCGCCCTCCAGGCCCACCGAGCGCACCAGCACAGTGTCGCCCACCTGAATCGGGCGCGGCGCTTGCGGCTGTTCGGCTGGGGCAGGTGCGGCTACCGT